>JAFWKB010000013.1 GCA_017511405.1 Candidatus Saccharimonadota bacterium | reverse complement strand
CAAAAGAAAAGATGCTCGTGGTTTTCTTGACTTTTTTCGAAAAGTGTGATATAATGAGAAGATGGATTTAGTTATTCTTTTACTCTGTTCAGGTGTGTTTTTCGAGACTAGTTTCCTCGCTTGGGAGAAAATTACTCAAAAGAAAACTAGAAATCGCGGGAAGCGAAAAGTTTTTGTTGACACTTCGGCACTTATGGACGGTAGAATCCTCGAGGTGGCAAAAACAGGGTTTTTGTCGGACGATTTTTTAATTCCGAAAAGCGTGATTCGAGAGCTTCAACTCCTTGCGGACGGCAAAGATAGCGAGAAGCGAGCGAGAGCAAGAAAAGGGATGGAGATTGCGAATGAGCTCGAAAGAGTGGTTTATTTTGATGCGGAAATATATGACGATACAAATCTCGGGAAGATGTTGGTTGATGAACGGTTAATTGTGCTTGCGAAAGAAAACGGCGGATTAATTCTCACTTGTGATTATAATCTTGCGAAGGTCGCAGAAACGGAGAAGGTCGAGGTTTTAAATGTTAACGATTTAGCGATTGTGCTTGCCAATAAGTTTAGAGAGGGGGATAAGTTCCGAGTAAAAATCCTTGAGAAAGGCAGCAATCCGAAGCAAGGGGTTGGGCATCTTGAAGACGGAACGATGGTAGTCGTGGACGGGGGAGAAAAGTTGATCGGACGAACAGTAGAGGTTCGATTCATAAGGTTTTTGCAAACGAGTGCAGGAAGAATGATATTCGCGGCCGTCTTAAGCGGTCGCAAAACGAGAAGAAAATAAACCCCTCAAAGCGAGGAGTTTATTTTTCTACTAGGTTAGCTGCCCGAGGAAGATTTCTTGTTCGACGAGGTCTTAGGGACGGCGACAGAGCGCGAGCCGGAAGAGACGCCTTGAGTGTCAGTTACAGTAACGGACAAGGTTTCTTCTTTGCCGGTGACGGTATAGCTGTCGGTGAAGGAGGCAGAAGAAATCCTGCCGGTGCTGACGACCTTGCCGGAGGCGTCGGTGACCGTGTAAGAACCGCCGATAATGGAGCTTCCGTTGACGGTGATGTTGAGATGATTGCCGCTTAGAGAGACGTTAACGGTAGGGGTTGAGTAGCTACAGTCGTCTTGAGTTTCGCGGTCATAGCCTTCAGGAACGTTCCAGATTTCATTGTTGGTCATCGGATCAATCATCTTGGTGACCTCAATGGTTTCTATATCTTCTTCTTTCGTACAGGTCGAAGCAAGTTTCTTGGTGTATTTGTTGAAGCGGAGGCTTTCTTTAGAAACGCCAGAAGTCTTTTCGTTATACCAGGAAGGCCAGATATCAGTCTTTCCGTTGACGGTAAGGGTTTTAATTCCGGCTGGGCGAGCAGGAGCATCTCCTTCGTGCCATTTACCCTCGGCAGCATAGACGTCTTTATGGACAGATTCCATGTAGTTGTTGATGACACGGCGAACGATGGTATTGTCCGAATTCCAAAGTCCAGACCCGTCGTGATTACCGTTCCAGACCACAGTGGAGATAGCGGAAGAATAGCTAATCATGAGGGAATCTTTAGTGACGGCGGAGTTCGCGGTCGTCGTCGTGCCGGTCTTGGAGGCGGTTTCTACGCCGGGGACAACGAAACCGAAGGCGTAAGCTTGAGAACCCCAAACAAGTTGAGAACGAGCGACAGGATCGCGAAGAATGTCCCAAATCATATAGGCGACTTGATCATCAACAACGCGTTCGCCGGCAGTATCAGACCAAGATTCAAGTATGTCACCGGCACTATTTTTAACTTCGAGAACGTAGGTGATATCTTTATAGGTTCCGCCACGAGAAAGAGAGGCATAAGTGTTGGCGTGTTCAACAACGCGAATATTACATCCAGAACCGATAGCAATGGAAAGACCGGCGGTCTCTGCGTTTTCCGAACAATAAGACTTGTCGCCGAGCTTATGGAGGACATCAAGGGAGTTCGGGACTCCGTTAATGTAGAGAGCTTTAACAGCAGGAATGTTAAGGGAGTTAGAGAGAGCCTGACGAATAGTGACGTTGCCATAGAATCTCGTAGTATAGTTTCTTAACATACACGAGCCTTGATAACCACGACAATAGATTGAGTCGATGTTTTCGTCTTTGAGGACGCTACCTGGGCCGTAGTTTTGGCCGCTACGCTCTATGAAGAGCGGAGTATAGTCGAGGACAGGCTTGATTGTTGAGCCGGGCTCGATTAAGGAGTTAGCAGCGTTGTGCGCGCCATATTCGGCATTATTAAAGTCGACCGAGCCAACCATAGCGATGACTTGGCTAGTTTCTACATCAAGGGAGGCAAGGGCAATATTGTCGGAGCCGTTATAGCTAAAGAGCGCAGCGCCAGCAGCAACGGCGGCCTCGGCAGCCTGTTGGGCGCGGATATCGAGCGTGGTTTTAATGGTAAAGCCGCCAGAGCGCATGGTAGAATAGCCATATTTTTCTTCAAGAAGGGATTTCACCTCAAGGACAAAGTGAGGAGCAAGAATGTTCTCGTATTGGGAAGCTTCGGGCTTAACCGTGGCGAGGATATCAACTTTTTTAGCTTCATCGGCTTGTTCTTGAGTAATGTAACCATATTCAACCATACGGTTGATGGTTTTTTGTTGGCGCTCAATTAAGGCTTCGTTGCCGGCCGCGTTATAAGGGTTCAAAACGGCAGGGTTGTTAGGAATCGAGGCGAGGAAGGCAGCCTCGGCAATTGTTAGATCTTTTGTTCCCTTGCCGAAGTAAGTTTGGGCGGCAGACTCAATTCCGTTGCGGCGACCACCATACGGGCTCTCATTGAGATACATGGTGAGAATTTGGTCTTTGTCGTATTGTTTCTCAAGTTCAAGGGCAAGAATCAACTCTTTAATCTTACGTTGGATACCGCCACGGTTGGCCGAGGCTGCTTCGTCTGCGAAATAAAGTTGCTTGATGAGCTGTTGAGTTAAGGTTGAACCACCTTGAACGCTTTTTCCAGAGACGGTGGCGAGTACAGCACGAGTTAAACCGGTAAAATCAACTCCGGGGTGGTCATAGAAATTTTTGTCCTCAATGGAAATCGTAGCTTGTTTGACATAGTCAGGAATATCCTTGCTATCTACGACAAGACGATAGTTTTCCGTCCCGGTATCTTCCCAGAGAACAACGCCGTTACGGTCGAGGTATTTATTGACGGTTTCGGAAATGGAGATGTTGGAGAGTTTAATGTCGGCAACGTCTTTCTTGAAATAGAGGAAAAGAGCACCAACAGCGATAATTCCAATCAAAATACAGGCAAGGAGAAATTTTCCAATGGTTTTTAGGCCACGGAGAGAGAACCAATAGCGAAAGACGCGCTTAGGGTGGAGATGGGCAAAGAAGCGGGCGACAGGATTTTTAGGGAGAGTAGCAAGGTCCTCGGCGCGACGGCGGGCCTCGCGATCTCGGCGGAGCCTTCTTTTAACCTTCATACGCTCGAAAAAACCAAGAGATTCTAAATCTCGTTTCGTGGCAGCGCGGCTTGCGAGTTCGGTCTTTTTCTTTTTATCGCGGAGCGCCTTTTTCTCGGCACGGGAAAGTTTTTCTTTTTTTGTGTTTTTCTTTTTTGAGGAGCTTCTAGAACCCTTCGGGAGAATTTTCTCCGTTTTCTTTTTCAAAGCTTTCTTCACCATATCGATATTATAACATAGTTTTCTAGCATAAGTAGAATTATGCGAGTTTATTTTTGGGATTTTTAGTCAGAGAGAATGACCTTGACCATGGCTGGACGGAGCACTTCACCTTCGTAGAGATAGCCGGGGCGAAGGGTTTCGGCGATATGTTCTTTACTTCCCTCCCCTTCGGTCATGACAGCTTCATGGAAGGCAGGATCGAATTCGGAGCCTTTTTTAGTGTTGATTTTTTCTAGATTGAGAGATTTGAGAGACTTTTGGAAATTCTTTTCCAGGGGTTTTAGTTCAGAATAAGCAGAGATTGCACGATCTAAATCGTCGAGTAGAGGCAAAAATTTAGAAACCTCGGCAAATTTAGTGAGTTTTCTGAGGTTTTCTTTATCTTTTTCGACGTTTTTGCGGTAGTTCTCAAAATCTGCGCGAGTGCGTTGTAAATCATTGGTCAATTCGGCGATTTTGGTGCTAGCATCATTCTCGGGTGTTTTAAGCGGTTTTTCGGTCGGTGCGCCGCTAGACGGCTCTTTTGATGTTTCGGGCTTTGTAGCGTGTTTTAGAGGGGTTTCTTGAGTTTTTTGTGAATTGTCCATTTTTTCTCCTTATTTTGGTTTAGATTATAAGGTTTCTTCGAGCATTTCTCCGGCTTTTCTAACGAGCGTCATAACTTTTTGGTAATTTTGGCGGGTTGGGCCGAGAACGCCAATATAACTGCTGTCGGAAAACGGAGAGCGGAACTTAGAGATAATAAGTGAAACTCCAGAGGTTTTCCCGATAGGATTTTCTTTACCGATAAAGATGTTGAGAGGTTCGCCAGGAGCGGCTTCACGAAGCCACGGCTCGAGGTTGTCGAGTAATTTGGCGACAGCCTGAATACGAGTGAGGTCGACGAATTCGGGCTGAGTTAAAAGGCGAGAAATTCCGGCCAGATAAAGCTGATTTCCGATAGTGCCGAGGCCAAGATTTCCTGTAAGTTCGACAAGGGAGTCAACTGCGCCACGAATGGCAGCTTCGGCGGTGGCTTGAGAAGTAACGCGAACCTCGAGGACGTGAGTTCCGCGATTATACTCTTTGGGAGTAAACATAGGAAGACGAGATTTTTCAAACTCAGAGGATTGTTCAGATTGTTCAGATTCTTCAACGAGAGAGTTGACATAAAAACGATAACCAGCGTCGGTAGGAATACGGCCAGCGGAAGTGTGAGGTTGGGCAATTAGACCGAGAGATTCTAGCTTGGACATTTCCGCACGGATAGTGGCGGAAGAAACATCAAAAAGCTTAGCCAAGGTAACGCTTCCGACTGGGGAGGCGAGCTCGGCATATTGTTCGATGATAGCGAAAAGGATTTCGCGCTGACGCTCGGATAAATTCATAGACTTATTATATAAAATTAGCAGTTTATAGTCAAGAGTGCTAGATTTTCTAATTCATAGCGGATTGAGAGTTTTGTGCTATGATTAATATATGGAAGCAAACTTGGAACAAAAATTATTAGTCATTAAACAATGGTTAGGCACGGGTTCGATAAACATTTTCGGGTTACCCATGTCGGGTAAAGACACAGTTGGCGTGAGGCTTGCTGAATCGATTGGGGCGAAATTTCTTTCTTCAGGTTTAATAATTCGTTCGCTGGAATCTGTTAATAATCAACATTTAACTGATAGAGGCGAATTGATAAAGACGGATTTGTTTTATGATTGGGTGCTTCCGTATTTTGACAAGGAAGAGCTTAAACCCTTTCCTTTGGTTCTAAGTTCGATTGGAAGATGGAGCGGAGAAGAAGATACCGTAATTGACCGAGCTAGAACTTCTGGGCATGAGATTAAAGCGGCGGTCGTACTCAACGTTTCTGAGGCTGACGTGACGAATAGATGGGAAACGGTTGCAAATTTGGGAGCAAGACAAGATAGAGGAAGTCGAGCGGACGACGTTTCGCTTGAGGTTTTCCAGACGAGACTAGAGGAGTTCAGAAAAAAGACACTTCCGGTACTTTTACATTATCGTTCTCTCGGGCTCTTAGTGGAGGTCAGGGCGGATATGGAGCGAGAGCAGGTATTTAACGAGCTTGTTGAGCAGCTTTATAAATATATCGAGAAGAAGAAAGAGTCAAGCGAAGCGATTGTTTGATTAATCACGTTTCAGCATAACCGTAAAAGCATCTGAGGGGATGTCGATTTTTCCGAAGCGCTT
>JAFWKB010000012.1 GCA_017511405.1 Candidatus Saccharimonadota bacterium | reverse complement strand
GTCGCTTTTGGCTTGGGCGAGAATGTCGGATTCGGGCTTATTGTCGGCACGGACGATATCATCGTTCAAAAAAGCGCGAACAACATGACAAATCGCATGGCATTCGCGGATGTGAGCAAGGAATTTATTACCAAGGCCTTCACCCTTGGAAGCACCTTGAACGAGGCCGGCAATATCGACGAACTCGACGGTCGCAGGGACGACTTTGTCGGTTGCGTACATTTTAGCGAGGCAATCGAGGCGGTCGTCGGGGACGGGAACGATACCAACGTTAGGCTCAATAGTAGCAAAAGGATAGTTCGCCGCGAGAGCGCCGGCGTTTGTTAGTGCGTTAAATAGAGTAGATTTCCCAACATTGGGGAGACCGACGATTCCTATCTTTAAATTCATAAGTAACCTATATATCTATTGTTATAGGTAAAATTATAGCATATTCTGACGTAAGTTAGAAGAGATGCGTTATCAACGCATAAGATAGTTGTAGTTAAATCTTTGGTATAGTATATTTATACTATGGCAGCAAAGAAAAAACAGAATCGAAAAAGTTTCAAAGACATTATAAAGTATAATTTCGACAACCTTTTGATGCGAGGGGCAGGGGCGCAGATTTTGTTACTAATCGTAGTGACGGGAATTATGGCGATTATTTTTGGGCTGATATTATCTAGCACTACGTCCGAAGGTGGGTCTGTAGGACCGTCGATTTGGACGGCGCTGATGCATAGCTTGGATCCTGGGGTATTATCTAACTCTAATGGTTCAGTGTGGTTTTTGTTTCTTTTACTAATAGTGACGCTTTTAGGACTTTTTTCGGTAGGGACGTTAATCAGTATTATCACCGCGAACATGTCCAAAACGCTAGATCAGCTTTCACATGGTAAGAGCAAAGTTATAGAGCCGAAAAGGCATATATTATTCCTTGGGTATAACGAGATTAGTTTTGAGATTCTAAGAAATATCTTTGAACATAATGAAAAAGATAGAGCTTTTCGGATTAATAAACAACCGGTGGTGATTTTAGAGCAGTATAAAGATATAGTAGATATAAAAGAAGAAATTGAGTTCAAATTTCCTGATTACCGAAGAACTAAGGTCATTTGTCGACAGGGCTGTATTTTCGACATAAACAATTACGATATGTGTTCGATTGAAAAAGCAAAACAAATTATTATAACCGCAGCGAGCGATGAAGAAGCGGCAGAGACTATTCTGGCATGCAAGAAAGCTCTAGAATACTTGGAAATAAATGGAACCCCAATTACAGTTGTGTTGGATAAAAATAGTAGCGTAGAACAAGCAAGAACAGCGGGAGGCGATGAAGTTAAAATTGTGGTAAAGGAAGAGGTAGCAAAAAAGGTGCTAGAAAAAGAAAGCGGGGGGAATAAACCGAATTTCGTTTTGAATACAGAACTGGCTGGTTTTAAGCCAAAGGGCAATGTAATAATCTTGTCAGACGATACATTGGACTCCGAGGAATCCGATCGTAAGACTATATTGGGGATTGTAGCGATGAAAGAGAATATCAAAAAAACCAAATATGCGGGTGAACATATTCGGCTTTCTTGCGAAATTCGGCTGAATAAAAATGCAATACTAGCAAAAGCTGCCGGGGCGGATGAAGTAGTGGTAACTAATGTAGAAGTTGGTAAGTTGGTATCTAGATAGATTCTTGGCGCGCGTAAATGACTGGCCGTTATTTAATCTCGGTGCCACCCCATTCAACTAATGTGTAGCCTTCCCTTCTGGCTTGAGTTAACTTTTGTTCGGTTACCGATTCCGGTTCATCTAGTCCTTGATAAGCCATCAAAACCCTGATAGTCGTATCTGGTTTTGGATTTACTTCTAGCGGCATATTCTTTGTTATTTCATCTTCTGTAGCGAATCTAATATAGGCATATTTTTTAGCTTGGAGTTTTGGTAGCTAATAAACAATAAATTCCTCAGATTCTCTTTCGTTTAAGTCGAGAATAGCTAACTTTTCTTCAAGGAATTCTGCAACCTTATCAGATTCTACTATAAATCCGGTATCGGTTTTTTCGAAACTAATTTTGTTTTGACTTTCGTAATATAGGGCATAATAATTACGGTTGTCTATTTCCAAATTGCCGTTCGGATATGCAGTAACGTTCCATCCGTTATTGTACGAAGGGTAATCGACGGTGACCAATTCTGGGTAGCCAAGTTTGACTGAGATATCTGTTTTTTCTTCGGGATAAAGGTAGATTATTGGTTTGTAATCAAAATCTGGTCTGCAATGTTTGCATTGTTTAACACCTTCTGGGACCGCACCACACATACAGCCTTCATCAGCGTTCCCGATTAATCCATTGTTGTGCGCCAATACAATTCCGACACCAGAAGCGGCCAATATACTCGCAACTATGGCTATAATTATCCATACTTTTTTGCGTTTTACGTTTTTTATATTGTCCGTTGTTTCTTTTTTGAAGTTATCTGCCGTCTTTAGAGACTCTTCTTGAGTTGCTTGGTTGGTTTTGTTATTGATTGGTTCGTTTTGCGAATTGGTTTGTTCATTATCGTTTTGGGGATTTGCCGTGTCTTTATTCATATTTTGATTATAGCATAAAAGCTTTTGGGTTAAGTGTAAAAAGAAATTTTTGCGATAAACATTTTAGAAGAACGTAGGATTTGATTTTTTAATGATTCGTGCTATAATTTAGGGGTAACTGTGGTGGTTTACATTTAGAAAGGGAGGTTTTCTAATGTTCTTTATGAAAAAGAGAAAAGAAGATGAAGTCTTTTTAATGCGAAAGGAGCTGATGGCTCATTTTTATGATGCTTTTGCTCGCTCTTCCAATAAGATAAACTCGGAATTCCTGGAAACACTGCTGAAAGACTCAAAAAATGACGAAGGTGATGCTGATAGTGAAGCTTTATTAGAAAGAACCGAAAGACGCTCAAGGCAGATGTTAGACATTTCGCTAGACAAGTATGATGAGCTTTTGTCGATGAATGACGAAAGCGTAAGACAGCTTTACTATCATACGTTCGGAAGAAAAAGTCCGCTTTAATTTTCTCATTACTATGCCTCAACGCGACGTTGGGGCTTTTTACGCGACCTTTTTCTGCCAAGATTTTTTATGACACTTGGGGCAGACCATGTAGCGAGTGCGGCCAAGATGCGGAGCGAAATAGACGCTTGAATATTTTGGTATATAAAGATATCCGCAGTGTTCACATTTATACTTTCCGGCTTCGGTTTCGATTTTAATACAGAAACTTATACTAGTTATAAACAGAATAAAGCCAAGAATTGAGAGAGCAATTTTAGCAATCGTCGGCATTTCCGCATAACTAACGGCAAGTATTAAAGCTAGGAAAAAGACGGTGGTTATGAACCCAAGAATGTATTCATATAATAATAGTTTTTTATTATGAGCGGTTTCGATACGAGAGAATTCTTTTAGAATTTCTTCGGCTTTTTTTTCGTAATCTGCTTTTTTAAGATCTTCTCCGGAAAAAAGTTCGTTATAAGAAATATTGAATAGTTTACAAAGTTTTCCTATATTATTTGCATCAGGGAGACAAACTCCGCGCTCCCATTTGGAGACTGAACGGTTAGAAACTCCGAGTTTTTCCGCTAAGCTTTCTTGGGTATAATTATTTTCTTGGCGCTTTTTAGCAATATATTTGCCGATTTTTCCTAAATCCATAATCATTAATCCTTGTTTTTATTTTATTTTACAAAAAGACATAAAAGAATACTACAAACTAAAAGTAGAATAAGAAAAAATCCCCGCGTTTTAGCGGGGGATTAGCGCAATTGGGCGAGTTTTAGATATTTTAGCTTAGTTTTCCGCGACGAAGAGTTAAAACTTTGTCAGCTTTTTCTGCAACGCGGCGAGAATGAGTGACGATGATAACTATTTTATTATCTTTGTGGGCGAGGTCGCGGAAGATTTCGATAATTTTTTCTTCCGTGTCTTCGTCAAGGTTGCCGGTTGGTTCGTCAGCCATGATGATTGGTGAATTTGAAGCGAGAGCACGGGCGATAGCAACACGTTGTTGTTGGCCACCAGATAGTTTTCCGACTAATCTTTTCCCTTCTTCAGGGTTGATGCCGACTTTTTCCAAATATTTGTTTGGGTCAACCTTGCGATTGTCGAAGTCGGAGGCGACTTCGACGTTTTCTGCGGCGGTCATATATTTGATTAGATTGTAACTTTGAAAAACAATATTGACATATTTAAGGCGAAATTCTTGACCGGTGATTTTTTTGAGACTTTTGGAGTTAAATTTGATGTCACCTTCTTGGAGCTTATCAAGAGCGGAGATTAGACTTAAGAATGTAGTTTTTCCAGAGCCAGATTCGCCGACGATGGCATAGATTTTGCCAGATTCAAATTTTATATTGACATCGTCTAAAACTTTTTGAGTGTGCTCGCCGTTTTGATAACTGTATGAAAGGTTTTCTATGGTTAAGATATTCTTCTTTGTACTCATTTTATTCTTTCCCTGTTAAGATTTCTTTCGGTTGATAATGCATGATGCTCACGGATGGAAGAATAAGCGCAAGAATAATTACAAGATAACCCGTTACAAAGAGAAGAAGATAATCGATTGGTTCAGCATTTATATTGAGCTCAATTTTTTCTTCACCACGACCAGCTTGCATGGCTTGTTTCATGTTGGGCATGTCGTCGCCCGGGAACTCAGGAGCACCGCTACGAGAGTTGTTCCCTTTTTGGCTCGGCATTCCACCCATACTAGCGCCTGGGCGACCAAAGTTTTGTTCGGATTGCTTATTTGAAGAAGTTGTTTGGCCTTCAAGGATCATATTGCCGAGAGTGCCCGCAAATACTGTGCCAGTTACACTCGCAAGAGTAAAGCCGAGAGTGCCAACGATAAGGAGCTCAGCAATGATTTGACCGATGATATTCTTTTTGCTTGCACCGAGCGACATCAAAACTCCGATTTCGTAACGACGGTCTTTGACGTTGATAGTAACGATTAAAGTAATAATGATGACTGCGGCGATAATGACGATAATTAGGATAGTATTAGCGAAGCTCCCAACGGAATCAATTGAGCCAGAGATACTATCATATTCAGAGGTGTCGACGGCGACTTTGAGATTATTCTCGGCAAGTTCGGAAAACTCTTCGTTGATTTTATTTACAAATTCTTCGGCATTATCGGAACTCGTCATGTAAAAGTTTACATTATCGACATCATAATTCCCGCTATTATATTCATCACTACTGAGAAACTTTGCAGCGGTTTCGGTGTTCACGTATACGGTGTTTGCGTCAGCGCGCTCTTCGGAGCTGTCATAGATGCCAATGATAGTAAGGGGGACTTCTTTTTCGGTATAGATGTTTTTAAGTTTAAGAGTATCGCCGACTTTTAGAGAGTTTAGCTCAGCAAATTCATAGGAAACCATCACGGAGTCGGTTGAGTCTTCGTCGAAATAAGTACCATCTTTAATTGTAATCGTTTCGTTTTCTACGCCATCGATATAAGCATAGGCGTTAACTCCGGAAATAGTGATATCGGCATCGAGCGTAGAGTCATCGGAAGAATCTTGGCCGAATCCAGGCATACCTGGCATCCCGCCCATACCGCCTGCCATTTTTCCGCCGAAACCTTTGGTTTCTACAGTCTCAAGATTATTTGAGTTGGCGGAAGATGTAACTTCATAAGAATAGTCTTTTACGTAGTCTGTATAGGAAGTTGCAATCTCATTCGCGGTTTTAACATCGACGCTTGGACGGCTCATATTCTTAAACATTTCGCCAGGATTACCACCGTTTTTCATCTCAGCTTCTTGATTCTCGCGAATTTTATCCATGTCGGCCTGAATCGAGACGGTGCCGCCGAGAGTGGATTTAGCATAGTCCATTTGAGCAGAAACCGCAGATTTGATGATAAACGCTGCAAGAACAAGGTTTGCCATCATAAAGAAGATTAGAGTTAATATTATGGTGCGGCCAAGCTTTCGTTTGATTGAAAGCCAGCTTCTTTTGAGCATATTTTTAAACATTTATTACCTTTCTTATAACTTTTACATTATAAGAAATAGGTCTTAAATGATTCTTAAGATTTTAAGGTTGGGAGAGATTATTCAGGAATAGTTTTTAGAGATGTCAAAAAAGATATAGTTTATATTCCTATTATATCACACTTTTCTGAGAAAGTCAAGTATTTTTGCTACTACGAAGACAAAAAGGTTGACGAGAACGACAGTAGCGCCAGTCGGAAGAGAGAAAAAGTAAGAGAGGAGAAGTCCGATAAGAAAGGCAAAGATTGAAACGAAAGCCGAGAGAAGAACGATGGTTTTAAAGGATTTTGAGAAGCCGAGAGAGATTGTAGCCGGAAAGATGAGGAGGCTCGAAATTAGAAGCGCGCCAAGGAGTCTCATCCCAAGGACAACTACGAAGGAACAGATAATAGCAAAAAACGCATCATAGAGACGAGTGTTAATACCGATAGACCTGGCAAACTCAGCATCGAATGTTAGGGCAAAAATTCGGTTGTGGGCAAAGATATAGAGAAGAATGGAAAGAATTGCAAGAATAGTACTTAAAACTACATCACTCCAGCCGACAGATAGAATGCTACCGAAGAGATAGCTATTCAAGTCGATATTGACGCCTTTTGAGATTGAGATTGCGAGAGTGCCAATAGCAAGACTCGAAGCAGAAAGGAGAGCAATTGAGGCGTCGCCGCTCAGTTTGGAATTCTGGTTTAGATGAAGAATAAGAAAAGAGACGAAAATAACGACAGGAAGCGAAAACCAAAGTGGAGTGAAACCGAGGACGGTAGCAAGGGCAAAAGCGCCAAAAGCAACATGAGAAAGACCATCTCCGAGCATGGATTGTTTACGGAGAACGAGCGAAACACCAATTATTGCGGCGACAACAGAAATGAGAACGCCGACGATAAAGGCACGGAGCATAAAAGCGTGTGAAAATATTTCTAAAAGCCCCATTATTTGTATCTCCTTAAGAAATCGACGGTTGTAAAGCTCGAAATTTTGCCGTTTTTGAGCGAAAGAACCTTATTTCCGATCAAATCCTCGCTGTCTAAGTCGTGGGTAATCATAAGAATAGTGAGGCCAGTATTTTTATTGAGCGATTTTAAAGTTTCGTAAAAAGATTTACGGGAGGCATGGTCAAGATTATTAGACGGCTCGTCTAAGATTAGTAAGCTTGACGTAGCAGCAAGAGCGCGAGCAAGAAGGACTTTTTGTTTTTGGCCGCCAGAAAGTTCAGAAAACTTTTTGTCTTTAAGATTTTTGATATTCAGAGTATCTAGAGAAGACTCGGCGCGGATTCTATCTTCTTTTCGATAGAATGGAAGATGGCCAAGGCGGCCAAGAGTTCCGGAGAGGACAATTTCAAAAACAGAGGCGGGAAAGTTTTGAAATTGTTTTGGTTCTTGAGGAAGATAGCCGATTGAATTTTGTTTTATTCCCTGACCGAAAGAAATTTTGCCAGAGCGCGGACGGATTAATCCGAGAAGAGCTTTAATTAGCGTGCTTTTTCCGGAACCGTTTTGACCGACAACACAAATAAAATCACCTTTTTTAATAATAAAGCTAGCAGAAGAAATAACGACATTGGAGCCATAGGCAACGGTTAAATTTTTTACAGTAACAAGTTCTGACATCAGGAAAGAGCCTCTCTCAAAACTTCGACATTTTTTTCCATAATATCTGCAAAAGTTAAACTTTTTTCAAAATCTTCCCGAGAGATATTATGCGCGGCGTTTAATTCGAGAACTTTTGCGCCAGTTTCTTCCGCAACCAGATTTGCAAGTTTGCCGTTTGTGAGTTCAATTTTAAGAACAACTTTAAGATTATCTGCCTTAACTTTATCGATGAGCTCGGAGATTGCATTTGCGTTAGGCTCGGAATGTTCATCGCAACCAGGAAAAGCGGAGAAATAATTTAAGCCATATTCTTCGACAAAATAAAGAAACGGGAAGCTATCGGCAAAGATGAGTTCTTTTTTATTGGAGTTGTCGACAATCTCTCGGATTTCTTGGTCGGTTTTTGTTAGGCGAGCAATATAGTTTTCTGCATTTTCGGAATATTGAGTGTGTTTTTCCGGAAAGAGAGAGACAAGTTTTTCTTCAATTTCACGAATAAGCTTTATCGAGTTTGGAAGGCTTGTCCAAATGTGCTCGTCGTCTTTTCTTTGCTCAACAAAATCCATTAGGCGAAGGGTTTTTTCGGGAGAGATTTCATTATTCTTGAGAAGGTCGAAAACCCAATTGTCTGATTCCCCGCCGACATAGATAAAAAGTTCGGAATTATTGATGGCGATTATATCTTCAGGGGTGGGTTCAAAATCGTGAATCTCGGAACCTGGGTTTATTAGCATTTTAATACTATTAGAATCTCCAGTAACGGCTCTAGCAAAATCATAACTAATAAAATTTGTGGTAACGATTTTAGGAGAGAGGTTTTTGGGACTCTTCGGAATTAAAAGAAACGCCACTAGCAAAAGAAGAGCAAGACAAAAAGCCAAAATATAGAAAACTTTCTTTGAAGTGTGCATATTTTGGCTTTATTATAACATGTTTTAGCGCAAGACGCTATTCAGAAATCTTGCCGGCGTAAGCGGAGTTCCGAGCGAGCATTTGGTCTTGGAGTTTAGCGCGGCGGGCGAGATCGTCGACGCAAGAGTTGACGGAATGTTTTACGCGCTCGGACTCTTCAGCTTTTTTGCCATCATTCCAGCGATCAAGCGTACCAACAAGATAGCCAGTAATGCGGCGAAGCCGTTCAAATTTCGCACCGAAGTATTGTTTGTGGTCTTCGTAATACTTTTTGGCCGAGACCGTATCGCCAAATTGCTCGATTAAACCGACGCCGGTGCGGACGAGAAGCGAGACATGCATGTTTTCGTAGATATCGAGTTTTGCGAGAGCCTCTTTAATTGCGGATTCAGGAACTTGCGCATAAGTATTGAGCGATTTTCGATAACGTTCAAAATCAAATTTGGTTAAATCGTTGGGTTGAAAATAAACAATGTATTTCATAACATTTCCCTATTTTAGTTAATTTTAGTTAGTTTCTTTCAAAATGGTTATGTTTTGATTATATACGCTACATATAGTGTTTGTCAATACCCAACTACGCTATATATAGCGTATTGTAAAATTATGATATAATTGCCTGGTAACTTTTGTTCGCACCTTTAAGGAGGAAAAAGATGTATAGTTTTTTAACCGTTGTCATGATATTGGTGGGCATTTTGGTATTCTTGGCGGGATTGTTTTCTTTTATATTGGGCTGTTATATACTTTTCCGCAAAATACCGGAGGTCGAAGATTTAAAAGTGAGGTTCGGAATTTGTTTCGTCACAGTTGGCGCAATACTACTTTTCTTTACCGTTAGAAACTTTTATTGTGCATTTTTTTCTTAATCGCCCTAGCGATAGGGCATTTTTTTATTTAAGAACCATCCAATCATCCAAAACAAAATCTTCGCCAGAAACGGAAGCGACAGCAAGAAGCGGTGAGAAAGCTTGCTTTAGACTCGGAGAGAATTTTAAAAATGATTCAGCAGCAAAAGTCATTTGCTCAAGTTTTTCGTTCGTAATCATAGCAAAAGGCGAACCGCGAAATGAATCTTTTCGATATTTAACTTCGGTAAAAAAGATTTGGTCGTTTTTTGTCGAAATGATGTCGATTTCATAAAAAGGCGTTTTGTGATTTCTTGCGATAATTGTATGGTTATTTCTAATTAGATAATCTGCGACGATTCCTTCAGCGCGGTCACCAAGTTGTTTGGTAGTAGTTCGAGAAGAATCTGAAGTCGTTTTGTTATTAATTCTGCAAATTTCAGCAACAGGGCGAAAAGAGAAACGATGCTCGGAGCAAGTGCCAAGAGTAAGAAGCGCCTTTTTGTGTGCGACAGTACCGTAACCGACATGTTTTTCAAAGCCATAGCCAGGATAAAGCTTCGAAAGAGATTCCATATAGTTATCACGGGCAACTTTAGCAATAATCGAGGCAGCAGATACCTCTTTAATTAAGAGATCGGCTTTTTTAAGATTGGAAACGTGTTTTTCTAAAGGAGTATTGGATAAAAAGTTAACCGTTCCATCAATTATTATCTCGGTGAAGGGGACTTTTTTGAGTTTAATTTCTGAGACGGCTCGACGGGCGGCTAGTTTAAGACTCGAAGAAAGGCCATTCATATCAATCTCCCGACTCGAAACCCAACCGAGGCCGGTTGCGAGAGATTTTTCGAGAATTAGCTTTGATAATTCCTCGCGTTTCTTTTTAGAAAGCCGCTTTGAGTCGGTTAGCGCTTCGGTCCAGTTTTCAAGATTTCCTTCGGTATCTCGAGGTAAAACGCAAGCGCCAATGACAAGCGGGCCCGCCCACGGACCACGCCCAACCTCATCGATGCCAAGAATTAATTTCATGGGTTGATTATACGATTTTTTTAGATTTTTTGATATAATAGGCATAAGAATTTTGAGGTCAAAGTGAAAAAAGCAAAACAAAAAACTAAAAGAAGCCTTCTTTGTGGGATTTTGATTGTTTTAGATTTGATTCTTTTTTGGGGAATATTCGGAGCTTGGGCAGTTTATTTTGTTAAGGCTTCAGAAAGTAGCAATAATTCCGAGAAGGAGACTCGAATAGCGCTCGACAAATATAAACAGGCGGAAGAGGCTATCGTTATCGATGAAACTCCGCCGGAAATTCATTTCGAGGGAGGTGAAACTATCGGTCTTTACGAAGGAGAAGGCTTTAACGAACCCGGATTCTTTGCGATAGATAATATAGATGGCGATTTATCCGAAAAAGTGTCAGTTGAAGGCGGAGTTGATACGAACATACCAGGCGTTTATAAAATTAGATATTACGTTAAAGATTTTTCTGGTAATGAAGCGGAGAAGACACGGGTTGTATTTGTTTATAAAAGATGGTACACCTTTCAACCAACCCCGACGAGGACATTTCAAGATTTAGAAAACTACATTCGAGACAACGGTTGGGATATCAGCTTTGGGTTTTATAATGTAGAAACCGGAAAAGAGTACGAATATCAAGGAGATAAGCTTTATTATGGTGCGAGTTTAGTGAAGACAGTAGATGCGATGTATGCCTATGAAAATACCGAGGTCGATGCGGCGACCAGAGGACTAGTTAGAAATGCGATTACTTATAGCAATAATACAGCGCATACTTCTCTTGTGAATAAATTCGGAATCGATAATTTAAGAAACTATGCACGAGCGATTGGGATGGAGCACCACCTGAACGGTTCGGTACTTTATGGTTCAACGTATTATTTTTGTGATACGACAGTCAGAGATCAACTTGCAGCGTGGAAACATCTCTGGGAGCTAATAAATACAAATCCGCGAGGAACGGAGCTCAAGCTCTATTTTATTAATAATTATTGGGATAATTTGAGTTTTTCTGGAAGCCCGACGCATATGTATAAAAACGGACTTTATGGAAATAATTATCACGAGGTAGGAATAATGTTTGCGGATAGTCCTTATATTGTGGCGTTTTTATCTACGGAGGGTTGGCGAGGAAATAGCACGACGATAATTAAAGATTTGTCACATAGAGTTTATCTTATAAATACACTCGGGGAATAATTCTGAGCGCGAAGCAAGCTTCCGACAAAAAATGCCCGATTTGGGCATTTTAGGAGTTTTTCTTAAGGATTATTCCTCAGGTTCGGCAGAGCCTTTTGGATTTTTAGCTTCTTCTTGAGTTTCTTCGGTTTTGGCTTCGGCTTCCATGACATCTTCGGCATCTTCGAGAGTATTAACCGCAGAACGATCAAAATCTTTGTTTGTGAGACGAGCGGACTTTCCGGAACGTTCACGAAGGTAAGTCAAGTTATTGCGACGAACTTTAGCGCGTTTGACAATTTCGACTTTTTCAACAAGAGGAGAATGAAGAAGGAAAGATTTTTCGACGCCAACACCAGAAGCGATTTTTCTAACGACGATACGGGCAGTATGAGACTCTTTTCTTTCAACACGAACAACAACGCCTTCGAAAACCTGAAAACGGAACTTATCACCTTCTTTGATTTTTTGAGTAACTTTGACGGTGTCACCAGAGCGAACATCAACAACAGCTTTCTTCTTCTGGGCTTCACCAATTTTTTGTAAAATAGAAAAACTCATTTTTTAACCTTTATTTAGACAATTGTTGACATTTTATCACATTTACTTCTTTAGCGCAAGTCTAATTCTTTCATCGACGGGGAGAGTCGGATCGATACCTTCAAGGGCTGCAGTAGCTTCTTTAAGTGGGAAACCAAGCGCGATAAGTGCATCGAGAGCCTCATCGTTTTCTAGCTTCTTAGTCGGTCCAGAAATAACTGTAGCACCATAGTGAGTCGGAATACCAACCTTATCACGAAGATCGACAATGATGCGCTCGGCGGATTTTTTACCAACTCCGGAAGCTTTAGAGACGAAAGCAGAGTCCGCGTTAGCTATAGCATTTCTGACATCTTCGGGAGAAGCGAGAGAAAGGATAGAGATAGCTGCTTTTGGACCAACTCCATTGACGGATATAAGTAGCTCGAAAAGTTTTTTCGCAGCAAGAGAAACAAAACCAAAAAGAGATTCGTCATTTTCCGATACTCTATGGTAGGTATAAAACTTTACTTCGTCATTGAGGTTAAGCGACTCAAAATCGATAGCGGAGACGATGATTTCGTAGCCAACACCAGAAACATCAACAATTACAGAGTTGTCGAATTTTTCAGCGAGAACGCCTTTTATGTGAGCAATCATGCGTCGATTATAGCATGAAAAGATTCGTTAATAACGAGTTTCATGCTCGATATCGCCGTTCCGAGAGAACATAGAATGAACAATTGCTGCTGCAACAGCATCTGAAGCGTCGTCGGGCTTAATAATATCGTCGAGTTTAAGATGGAGTCGGACCATTTCTTGCATTTGCTTCTTATCGGCGTGACCATAACCAGTCATCGCTTTTTTAATCTCATTTGGGGAATATTCAAAAATTGGGAGGTCATGTTTTGCAGCAACAAGCAAAACTACACCGCGAGCCTCAGCGACAGAAATACCTGTGGTGATATTCTGCATAAAGAAGAGTTTTTCTATTGAGATACAATCAGGCTTATCTTCGCGAATTATGTCGTTAAGTGAATTAAAAATATCTAATAGGCGTTCTGGGAGAGGGGTATGAGGAGGAGTAGCGATTACGCCAGAATCAAGAAGGATGGTTGGACCTTTTTTGGGAACGCTAATGACGCCAAAACCGCAAATTCCCGTTCCTGGATCAACGCCGAGAATCCTCATTTGATATGCTCGATTAAAGTTTGACGAAGGTCGCGGACGGGGATAACAAAATCATCCTTGCAGGTGCGTGGCGCTATGGCACGAGTAAAGCCAAGTTTTTTTGCTTCGGCAATTCTTTGGTCGGGACGAAAAGCAGAACGGACCTCTCCGCCAAGACCGACTTCGCCAAAAACAACATAGTCTTCATTGAGTTTCCGTTTGGCAACTGCGGAAGCGATTGCAAGACAAATAGCAAGGTCGGCGCCAGAATCATTGAGTTTAATACCACCAACAACATTGATAAAAATGTCTTGATCATAGAGATTAAGGCGAGTCCTCCGTTCAAGAACAGCAATCAATAGTTTAAGACGATTCAAATCATAACCGGAGGCTGTGCGGTTTGGATAACCAAAATTGGTTTTCGAGGTCAGGGCTTGAATTTCTACCAGAATAGGACGCGTTCCTTCCAGAGTTGCAAGAATAATTGAACCGTCGGTATTTTGGCGTTCGGCAAGAAGGGCAGCGGAAGGATTTTTGACTTCTCTTAGGCCAGATTCAACCATCTCAAAGATTGCGACCTCGGAAGTTGAGCCGAAACGGTTTTTGATGGCGCGGACTGTTTTGAACCCGCCATAGCGATCACCCTCAAAATTTACGACGACGTCAACAAGGTGTTCCAAGACTTTTGGACCGGCAAGAGTTCCCTCCTTAGTAACGTGCCCAACGATTACGACCGCAGTGTCGGAATATTTTGCAGCACGAATTATTAAGTTCCCACAGTTAGTAACCTGAGAAACTCCACCGGGGGCGGAAGATATTTCGGCGATAGCTAAAGTCTGAATAGAGTCGACTACGACAAAATCAAAATCGCCGGACTCGATAGTTTTTGCGATGTCGTTTCCGGAGGTAGAAGAGGCGAAGGAAAGCTTGTCAGAATCAGCACCGAGACGTTCGGCGCGCAACTTGACCTGGCCAGCAGATTCCTCTCCGGAAATATAAAGAACAGGACGGAATTTAGCAACTTCGGCGCAGATTTGCATCAAAAGCGTTGATTTGCCGATTCCGGGCTGGCCAGTAAGAAGCGTTACGGAGCCTTTTAATATTCCGCCGCCAAGAACAGTATTTAAATCAGGAAAACCAGTTTTAAGACGAAGTTTCGACTCGGACGGCGTAATGGATTTTAAGCTGACGTAGTCGAGTTTTTTGCCAGATACTCGACTTTTGGAAAGAGTGTTTTTCCCGACGGCCTCAGCAGCGTCGGCAGAGATGGTTTCTAGAATCGTATTCCATTCGCCACAGTTAGAACATTTTCCGGCCCACTTGGAAAAAGTTGCTCCACAACTTGAGCAAGTAAAGACAGCATGCGCTCTTGCCATTATTGTCCACAGACGACATTGTTAGCGTGAACCCAACCTTCAAGAGAGCCGCCGTCAAGATATTCTCCTTCGGTTTTTGCAACGCGGATAATTCCGCCTTTTTCGATGAAGGATGCAAACGGGTCGGTAATCATATATTCTTGATCTTGAGGACCAAAATCATGGGTGTGAACATATTCGATAATTTCTTCTAGCAAATCCGGAGAAACAATGTATTTGCTAACAGAAGCTAAACCCGTAACTTCTGACGGTTTTGGTTTTTCGGTAATTTTGACAATTTTTTCATCTTCAATCGTGAGAGCTCCGCCGTTCAAGAGAGCAGATTCGGGCTTCGAGATACCGAGAAGAACCGAGTCGGAAGGACTTTTTTGAGCCTTAATTAGAGATTCGGCCGCAGGCTCACCACCGGGATTCCAGATAAAATCGTCCCCCATATAAACAAAAACGGGCTCCTTAATATTGAACTCTTCTGCCGCCATCGCAACCGGAACGGCTGTGCCGTATTTTGCGGAGGGGTCTTGGGAAACATAATGGATTCTAACGTTATCCGGAAGAGTCTTAGCAAGCTTAAGGCGGTCTTCTTTGTTGCGAGCTTCGAGATAGAGATTGAGAGCAAGATTATCTTTGTAAAATTCACGAACTTGGCAAGGTTCAACATTAGAAATCACCATATAGATATCAGTTACACCTACAGAGATTAGCTCTTGAACAGAATAATCAACAAGAGGGCGATTCCCGACGGGGAGCATGGATTTTTCGATGATTTTAGTAATCGGTAAACGACGAGTGCCCCATCCAGCAACCGGGATAATAGCTTTGGTGATAGACATATGTTATCCTTTTTTTAGTTTTGTTTATTATAGCACAATCAATGGCGGCTGCCATTCATCGGGATAGTTTTCAAGCCCTAGAAGTGTAGCTATTGTAGCCGCAACATTAGAAAGCCCAGGAGATTCAATATCGTTGTTGGCAGTATAGTTATCACGATTATTAGTATTATCATAGAAGATAAATGGAACTTTGTTGGTTGAGTGGGAAGTTTTAGGGTTTCCGTCCTTATCGAGAAGCTCTTCGGCATTACCATGGTCGCCAGTGATTAGAAGAATTCCGCCGAGCTCATCAACTTTTTTCGCAATGCGTGCGAGGGAGATATCGATGGCTTCAAGAGCAGCGATTGTAGGTTCAAGCTCAGCGAAGTGCCCAACCATATCACCGCCAGGAAAATTAAGACGGACGAATTTAAATTTGTCGAGGTTTTCCAGGCAAGCGTCGGTGATTTCGGCAGATTTCATCCAGGGGCGGGTATCAAAGGGGAGGATATCGGACTTGATTTTTATATGTTCTTCACCGTTCGCACGTTCATAAGAATTCCCGTTGAAATAGTAGGTGATGTGACCGAATTTTACGGTTTCAGAAATAGCAAGGTCGGAAATCTTGTTTTCTCCGAGGAAGGTATTAAGCGTGTTTTCGATTTTTATTGGAGGAACAAGCGTCAAGGCCGGAACATGGGTGTCGGAATTATATTCAGTCATTCCAGCAAAACAGACTTTCGGGCAGGAATTTCCTTTTGAAATTTCGTGGTTTTCTAGACTGCGGTCAAAATATGGAAAATCATTGTAAGTGAAAGCCATAGCGATTTCAATTGCACGGTCAGCACGGAAGTCAAAATAAACAAAAGAATCACCCTCATTAACGCGGCCGACAGGTTCGTTGTTTTTGTCGACAATTACGAAAGGTGGGAGATATTGGTCTTGAACCTCGGGGTTATTTTTTCGAAAAAAGGAAATAGCATCAGCAGCAGAAGGAAAATTATGTTCAGCTTTTCCGTGAACAATCATATTCCAACCGAGCCTAACCATATCCCAGTTGCTTTCATAGCGATCCGCAACCGCGACCATGCGTCCAGCTCCAGAAGCGATTTTATAATCTCTTCCCTTCTTATTGAACGGTGCCAGGAACGATTCGAGACGGTTAATATATTTTGGCTCACTTTGAGGCGGAACATCTCGGCCGTCGATGACGAGATGAATACGGATTCTTCGGACGCCTTCTTTGTCGGCTTCAGAAATCATTTTTTCGAGATGAGAAATGGAGCTATGGACATTTCCGTCGGAAAAAATTCCGGAAAAGTGCAGGGTTGTTGTATTTTTTACAACATTTTCGATGAGTTTTTTCCAGGCTTCAGACTCAAAGATTTTCCCTGTCGCAAAATATTCTTCGACTTGAGCGATTCCCTGTTTGATAATTTGGCCAGAACCAAGAGCATTATGGCCAACTTCAGAGTTCCCCATATCACCCTTCAAAATGCCGACTGCCTCTCCGGAAGCCTCAAGCGGAATATTGAGGTAGTTTTTCAGCGCATGGTCAATAAACTCAGTACGAGCAAGAGAAAGGGCATTTCCAGGCCCATTTGGAGCGAGCCCAACTCCGTCTAAAATTGCTAAAACTATGGGGCCAGAGAAATTTAGTTTATCCATAAAGATATTATAGCATAAGATTCTTGGTTAGAGAGTCTTAACGGTGCAACCTTCGCTCTGAGAGACGGAAGAAAGGATTTGAGAGGGGTTATAAAGGCGAACGGTCGAGGAAATTGTATTGGAAATCCCTTTGCCATCAGGAGAGTCCCAACAGGTACGAATGTAAAAATCGTAATAATCGGGACGATAATCCGTACCACTACAGATGAGTCCGTGCCCAGCAGCAACGGCGGTCACCCAAATCCCTTGCGCAGATTGAAAATTACTATTTACATAAAGCGGGTTTCCATCAGAGAGAGAATCGTCAGTTCCACTATAGAGTAAGCGGGGGAAAGTTGGCGTCTGAGTGAGGCTATTCGAAGTAGCTATGATTTTATCGTAATTGCCATTAGCAGCCTCGACGTCTTCATTCCCGAGGAGGCGAGGGTTAATAGCGAAGGAATCAGAGAGAATCGGGCCATTACCTTTATTATCATAAAAGGTGCTGCATGAGTTATTTTCGTAATTAAAGAAGCTAGCCGTAATAGGGCTCTTGAGACCATTAGTTAGTGAAGCACCAAGGGGGGCATGAGCCTTGCTTATAATTTCTTTCCAGATTTTTGCGTAAGGATTCGAGTCATTGTTCATGTCGGCGACGTAGGCGTCGTGAATAAAACGAAGAGCATCAGCTTGAGTATCGATTTCACTCCTCGCCATAGTAACTTCGAGCGTTTCTTGAGCGCCGTAAAGGCCGCGGTTCATAATCGAAATAGCGCTCACGGTAATCATGCCAAAAATAGCTACGGCAAACATCACTTCGACTAAGGTGTCGCCTCGACGAGAGCGTTTATGATATCTTAGCATATATATATTATAGCATAACCATAATAAAAAATAGCCCTTTTGAGGGCTATTTTAGTTAAGCGCGTGGCACTTGCTGAGTGATACAGTGTATATCTCCGCCACCGAGGAGAATTTCCCTTGCATAAATCGGCTCGATCTTCTTATCCGGAAAACAATCTTGAAGAATATTGATAGCGGCCTGGTCATGTTCGTCGTTGAAGACGGGAAGAATAACCGCACCGTTACAGTTGTAATAATTAATGTAGCTTGCCGGAAGGCGATCACCTTCATTTCTTGGGAACGTGCCCTCGACGACATCTACGCCTTCAGATTCTTCTTTAGTGATTTCGATTGGATTTGGGACATGAATCTTAATTATTTCTAGCTTGCGACCTTTTGCATCGGTGACCGATTCGAGATATTCTAGGTCAGCTTTAGAACGCTCATGTTGAGGGTCTTTTTCATTATCTTCCCAGGCAAGGACAACTTTCCCCGGAGCGACGAATTGACAGATATTGTCGATATGGCCGTTTGTATCTTCGTCTTTATAGATTCCGAACGGAAGCCAAAGGACTTTTTCTGCGCCGCAATAGTCGAGAAGGTATTTTTCGATTTCCTCTTTGGATAGGTTAGGATTCCTTCCCTTATCGAGACAGGTTTCTTCCGTAACAAGAAGAGTACCTTCGCCGTCAGAATGAACAGAGCCACCCTCCAGGACAAAACCTTCACTACGATAACGATCCACACCCTCGATTGCACAAACCTTAGCAGCAATTTGATCATCAAAATCCCATGGGAAGTATATTCCGTTATATAAACCGCCATAGCCATTGAATTCCCAGTCAACGCCACGAATACCGCCCTCGCCGTTAATGACAAAAGTTGGGCCGGTATCGCGAATCCAAGAGTCATTATTAGAGATTTCTACGACATGAACATTTTTCATATTCATTCCGAGAACGTGAGCATATTGAGACTCGTTAACGCCAAGGACTACTGGTTCATATTTAGCGATAGTTTCGACAACTTGTTTAAATGCAGCCTGGGCCGGCTTAGCCCCGCCCCTCCAGTTGTCGGGGCGTTCAGGCCAAAGCAAATAGGTTGCGGCGTGCTCACTCAGCTCGGACGGCATATAGTAACCGTCTTTTTTAGGAGTACTATCTTTTATTCGCACGACGAAGCGCCTTTCTTCGTTCATCTTTTTTGCTCGCGTTAAAGACGAGGATTTCACCGATAATTACACAAACGAGCGAACTGATGATGAGGGTTTTATTTTCAAGGATAACCTCCAAATCGAATTCAGGAATAAGAGTAAAGAAGAGAGAAATGACTAACATGACGACCGGGATAATACCCATGAGCGCGATTTTCACGCCACTACCTTTAATCCAGTAGCCTTTCTTGTCTTGGATACCTTTCTTGTGAAGCTTCATAAAGGCAAAAAACATTGGAATATAACCAATCAATAGACAGAAGAGGGAGAGGTCAAAGAATGCCCAAAACATGTTGGAAAGCTCTTCGGCTTCTGGGAAGCAATAGGCAAGGATGATACCAGCAACAGCAAGAACTGCCGCAACGATGCTCGTCCAAATCGAGACTACATATGGAACACCGTCTTTGTTAGTTTTGGTCCAAGATTTCGGGAATATACCATCTTTTGCGGCATAAGCAGTGACCGAGTAAACACCAAATTGCCAGGAAGAAATGTTGGCAACAAGAGTGTAAAGGAAGAGACAAGCAACAACGGTAACGATTGCGCTGATTGCTCCGGCAGAGAGACCGACAGTTTCGAGGAGGATTTGGTAGCTATCCAATAGTCCAGAGTTTGTAGCGATTTCTTCAACCGGAACGGCGACACCAATACCGAAGCTAGGCAAGATGTAGAAGAGAGCAATGAGAATACCGCCGAGGATAATCGCTTGAGGAATTTGCTTCTTTGGATTATCCATATCATCTACAAACGTACCAACAACTTCAAAGCCGAGCATATTGAAGATAATAAGTGAGATGAAGGAAATACCAGTCCAGTCAATTCCGCCGCCTTCAGCGAGAAGTGGGACGAAATCGTGCCAAGAATTAATTGGGTTAGCGGTTCCGTTCTTAATGAATACATAGATGCCGATAAAACCAATTCCGGCAAGAATGAGAGACTTAACAATTGCACCAAGGTTAGCCACCCAAGCAGATTGAGAGATACGGAGCGATCCAAGAACGGTTACAAGAATAATATATCCAACTTGAATCAAGAGTGCCGTAACGAGAGTAACCTCAATTCCAAAGGCAGCCATAATTAAAGTTGTCGCAAGATCCGCGAGTGAAGCAATCCAAAGCGGGAAGTTCACCCAGTAGAACCAAGCAACACGGCCGGCCCATTTTTTACCGAGGGCTTTTTTAACCCAGGTATACATACCGCCCTCGGAAGGATACTGAGTACCTAGCTCGGCAGAGATAAGTGCGTAGGGGATAAAGAAGCCGAGAATCATGATTATCCAGCACAGATATTGAGAGTTCCCTATCGCAGCGGTTGGTGCGACCGCGTCAGCGACGAGGATAATACAAACTGTAGCGAGTACGGCGCTAAACAGCCTGAACTTAGGTTTTTTTGTTGGCATTTTAGTTATTTGCCCTCCTTTTTAGTTTTTATTTCATCAAGCGTAACTTGCGCTACGTGACCAAAATAAAGGACAAGTCCACGTTGCGCCGTGAGGCGATTCTCTGCTTGATCGAAGCAGATTGAGTTGGGCCCATCCATCACAGAATCGGTAACTTCCTCGTTGCGATTAGCGGGTAGACAATGCATAAATTTACAGTTCGGATTTTCGGTTGCGTTCATTAAGTCATCATTGACTTGGAAAGTAGGATAAAAGTCTTTCATATATACCTCTTTTGGAGTCTCTTTGTCGTAAAGACCATACCAAACGTCGGTATAAACAAAATCTGCGCCCTTGAGACAGTCACGGTCGGAGGTTACGGTTACGGAGCCGCCGTATTTTTCGCAATTTTTACGGCCAATTTTTTGAAAATCTTCAGAAAGGAGTTTATGTTCCGGGCCATAGTGAACAAAATTCATTCCGAGTTTAGTGGTAATCATCATCAAAGAGGCGCAAACTTGAGTGCAATCACCAACAAAAACGACTTTGACGTCGTTCCATTTCTTCTCAGGATCGAGATTATCAAGAATGGTAATTATGTCACCCATTTCTTGAGTCGGATGATTATAATCGGACATACCGTTAATTACGGGGATTTTAGCGTACTTAGCGAGAGCAACTACAGATTCGTGGCGGTCAACGCGCGCCATCAGAAGGTCGCACATACGGCCAAGAACCTGAGCGGTATCTTCGATCGTCTCGTGAGCCCCAAGTTGAATCGCGCCAGGAGCGAGGTTAAGAGCGTGGCCGCCAAGTTGAGACATGGCAACCTCGAAGGAAACGCGAGTTCGTGTCGATTTTTGCTCGAACAACATCGCGAGGTTTTTATGATATAAGCTGTCTAAAGTTCCGCCGGATTTTATGAAATCGCGAACTATGACAGCGGTTTTGACGATATCAAGAATCTCCGCCTGATCAAAGTCGGTCGTGTCAATAAAATCTTTATGCGAGGGGACTTTATTGCTTAAGTTGTAAATATTATCCATAAGCATTATTATACATTAAAAATACTTATTTAACAATAATCGTTCCGCTTTCAAGTTTTAAGGCTTTTTCAAGGTTGTCGAGAGAACAGATTACACCAATTTTGCCTTTTTTGGCAAATTCAGTAGTGGCTAAAATCTTTGGAAGCATCGACCCTGGCTTAAAAAATCCTTGTTTGATATAATATTCTGCTTCTTTTTCGGTTATTCGCTTCAGAGCGAGTTGGTCGGGTTTTCCAAAGTTGATATAGGCATAATCTACAGCGGTGACCGACAAGAATAAGTCGGCCTTAATCATTTCGGCGAGTTTTTCGGCAGCAAAATCTTTGTCGATTACTGCATCTACGCCTTTTAGCGTATGTAGGATTTTTGTGCGGTAAACTGGAACCCCGCCGCCGCCGGCAGCAATGACGATTGTGCCAGATTTTATTAAGTCGATAATCTCTCTTTTTTCGATAATTCCTTTGGGCTTTGGCGAAGGAACGACACGGCGCCATCCACGCCCAGCATCTTCTTTAACAACCCAACCTTTTTCTTTAGCTAGTTTTTTAGCCTCTTTTTCGGAATAGAATTGGCCGACTGGCTTGGAAGGGTTTTTAAATGCGGGGTCGTTTTTATCGACTTCGACTTGAGTAATCACGGTCGCAACTTTTTTGTTTTTGCCCATTTTAGCAAAAGCGTTGAGGAGCGACTGAGCTAGCCAATAACCGATTTGTCCTTGAGACATAGCGACAGCTGTTTCTAACGGCATTGCGGGAGCGTTTTCAGAAGCGGCTTGTTCTTCGTGAATGAGAATATTACCGACTTGAGGGCCGTTACCGTGTGCAATAACTATGTCGAAACGAGAGGAAAGTTTTGCGATTAGCTCGCCAACTTTTTTCGCAACGGCTTTTTGAGCAGCTGCGGAGACCTCTCCATTTTTTTGGAGAGCATTTCCGCCGAGAGCGATAACGATGCGTTTTTTAGCCATATTTTATTTTCCCAATAATTTGTACATTTCTTTTTTATATTTTTCTACACCAGGTTGGTCGAAAGGATCGACACCGTGAAGTAAGGCGGAAATTGCGCAGGCGGCTTCGAAAAAGAAAATCAAATAGCCAAGGACGCGCTCGGAGAGACCAGTTTCTGACTCGGAGTCGAGGATTTCAATTTCGAAAGTTGAAATTCCGCCAGCATCATGAGCTTTAATTGTGGCGGAAAGAGCTTTCTCGGAAATTTCCGTCATGGGAACGTTTGCTAGATAGTCCAAACCATCAATCGAATTCTTCTCAGCAGGAACTATGAGTGAATTTTTCTCGGGAGAGAATCTAAGGAAGGTTTCAAAAATGTTTCGACGACCTTCTTGCATATATTGGCCGAGAGAATGGAGGTCGGTGGAATAAATAACGGAGGCCGGGAAGATGCCTTGTTTGTTTTTTCCTTCCGATTCGCCAAAAAGTTGTTTCCACCATTCGTTAAAATAAATCAGGCTCGGTTCAAAGGAAGCGAGAACTTCAACGTCACAATCACATTCATCATAAAGGTAAAAACGAGAGAAGGCATAAGCGACTAGCATTGAGGTTTCAAGAGAATCAGGAGAAAGTTGAGTATCTTTACATTCTTCCGCCCCAGATAGGAGTTTCTCAATGTCGACTCCGGCGACGGCGAGCGGAAAGAGGCCAACCGAAGAAAGAACAGAATAACGACCGCCAATCCCAAGAGGCACATCAAAAGAATCATAACCTTCTTTGTTGACTAGCTCGCGCAGAGCACCTTGTTCTGGGTCGGTAGTGATGATGATGCGAGATTTAGCTTCGGCTCCATATCTTTTAATTAGCTCTTGTTTTAGAATACGGAAGGCAATGGCCGGCTCAAGAGTAGTTCCGGATTTGGAAATTATGTTAAGAGAAAAATCTTTTCCGTCAAGTTTTTTCAGGATCTTTTTTAACTCACGGGAGGAGAGATTATTTCCAGCGAAGAGCAATTTAGTTTTAGTTTTTTCATCATCATCTAGACCAAGAGCCTCATAGACGGCCCTTGCTCCAAGATAAGAACCGCCAATGCCAATACAAACAAGATAGTCGGAGTTATCTTGGACTTTTTTTGCGACGGTTTTGATTCTTTCCAACTCGGAATTAGAAAAATTATCAGGGAGGGAGAACCAGTCGCCCATCGGATCTTCTTTGATGTCGTTAATGATTTCTTCTGCGAGGTTATAATCTAGGTCAATATTGTCTTTCATACATCTATAATATCATAACCCAAATAAAAAAGTTCTGCTTTATTGCAGAATTTTATGGTCCCCGGAACAGGGGTTGAACCTGCACTCGATTGCTCGAACTAGCACCTGAAGCTAGCGCGTCTGCCAATTCCGCCATCCGGGGGTATATATATTATATAGTATTTTCACAAAATATTAAGCGTTTATGTTATAATTAAGGGATGGAAAAGGTTATTCCTTTTATTATTTATTTCTTCATCTATTCTTTCATTGGTTATGTAATTGAGGTTATTTATTGCTCAATAATGGAGAGAAAGATAGTTAGTAGAGGTTTTTTGTTTGGCCCGATTTTACCGGTTTATGGGTTCGGGATGTTGGCGGTAATTGTAGCTACAGAACCGGTAAAGACAGATTTAATTTTAACTTTTCTTGTTTCTATGCTTCTTTGTTCGACGATTGAATATTTTACAAGTTGGTTGCTGGAAAAACTGTTCGGAATAAAATGGTGGGATTATTCAGACGAAACAAAATACAATCTTAACGGGCGGATTTGCCTCCATAGCTCACTTTTGTTCGGAATTTTAGGTTGTTTAATAGTTAAACAAGTGCAACCTAAGGTCGCAATGTTAGTATCGCTGATTGGAAAATATCAGCCGGCGGTCGCCGTGGTTCTGCTAGTCCTAGTTCTTTTAGATACTATGGTTTCTATTTTTATTGTTTCCAAGGTTAAGCGAAGTCTTTTGTTAAAATTTAGGCGCGGAGACCAAACGGACGAAATCAAGCGGCTCGCAAGAAAGACAGTCGTTAGAATAATAACTGGGAAGGACGCAGCTAAGAGAAAAATCAAAAAAGCAAAAAAAGTTGTCAAAAAGAAACAGCAGGAAATTGGCGATAAAATAAAAGTCTTAAATAAATAAAAACTCCCCCGAAGGGGAGAATTTATTATTTAAGAAAATCTGGAGTGTCGCTTTTAGGTTCGTCAGTCTTTGATTCTTCGGTTGGAGAGGAGGTGTCGACTGGTTCGTTATATTCAGGAGGCGTAGGCATCTTCGAGGAAGGTTCGTCCGAAGAATCATCGGGCTCAGGAGCTGATTCAGGAGTCGATACGACTTCGACCTCTTTTATTTCTTCGGTTTCTTCAATAGAGACAGGAGTAACGGTATCTCTAAATGGATTGTCTTGAGAAATTTGAGGCTCAGGCTCTTCGGAATTCTTCTTGTTCTTTTTGCTGCGCATAATTATAGCCGCAATAAGGATGATTAAAAGAACGAGAATCGAAATACCACCAACAATAAACGGAATTAATTGTTTAGTATCCATGCATTTTAAATTGAAGAACGATCCAGTACACTCATTGTTCGGTTCAATAACGAGGATCGCGCCATCGGTACTTTCCGATAAATCTAAGACGATCTCGGGAACCTCAGGGGCTTTCTCGCCATTAACAGCAACTTCGGTTCCGTTCACATAAAGTGCGTAGCCGTTGGAATAGATGTTCATATTTTCTTTGTCGGCGTTTTTCAGTTCGTTAATATAGCTATTCCCGGTAAGGACAATGGTGGAATCTTCGTCGATTGTCACGGAAACATTTTCTCCACCATCATTTCCGTTGATTGTACCCTTATAGAAGCTTTCGTCAGAAAGGTAGAAATTGACAGTTGATAAGCTATCGACAATAATGTCGCCTTCGGCAACTTGGTCGGTAAAACTCAACTTAACATTTCCGCCGTTATTTCCTTGTGTTCCCCATTTACCAACTGCCGCATGGAGAAAAGCAGAGGAGGAATCATTGTTTACAAACAGGTTGTTCTCCAAATCAATTTCGGCGGTTGTATTAGTAATGAAGAAGGTATCGCCTTTATTGGTCGTGATTTTTGAGTTGTTTGCGGAAAAAGTACCAGTTCCCTCTTCGGCATCGCCGGACATGCTTTGATAGATAAAGATGTTTTTGTAGGTTTCCGAATTGCCGTGTAGGGTATTGTTTGTATCTTCGAGAGTTGACTTTTCTAGATAAACTTGGTTAGAGCCCTCGATGACGACACCTTCAGAAGCGGTCGAAACAAGCGAAGCCCCATCTTTAACATGGATTTCTGCGGTGGAATAAACCGCTGGAGAGCCGGCACCTTCTGTTTTATATGACCCACCCTCAACATTAATAACTCCTCCACCACGGTCGGAACGAATCGCCGCAGAAGAATCTCCCGTGGTCGTAACGGTTAAGTTGGCCGCGGTTATTTCTCCGCCGCCCGCAACCATAATTCCGCCGGAGTTGCGAAGATTAGTGGTGATTAAGGTGTTTTTAACGATAATCTTTCCAGAACCATAAGCAAATAAGCCGTTTGCATAGGCACCGTTAGTCGTGATTGCCCCGGTGTTAATGTTTAAAGTGCCGTCAGTAGCGAGCACGGCGGCGTTTGTTCCATAGAAATCTGCGTTTTCCGAAGTGGAATCCCCGGTTTTTGTTATGACTGGGTCGTTTACCGTTACGTCTCCGCCAGTAACAAGAAGAGCGTTCTCTCCGGGAATTTCGCTCGAGTAAATGGCGGAATCTAGCGTAATTGAAGAGGAAACCTCAGTATCGCCAGAATGCGTTACGGATTCTCCGCCCAGAGGACCACGCAGGTTCTCTCGCGGGATGTAACTACCCTCGTCGGAAGTAGCATTAGTGTTATCCATTATCTTTTCCTTGTTTATATAATTTTATTATAAACGATAATGGTTAAAAATACTATGTTTAAACTTTGTTAATTACAGGAATTACAATTGGAGTGTGGCCGGTAGCATCAAAGAGGATATGGGTGATATCTTCTTTAATTTCTTCTTTGAGGATTTTGAGCTCTGGATCGGTAGAAATCGACTTGTCGGTTTTGGCGCGAAGATAGTGACGGATTTTCCCGATTAACTCTTCCGAATTATCGAGATAGATAAAGGCACGAGAGATGATGTCGGGAGTTTTAATTAAGCGGCCGGTTTTCTTGGAAAGGGTGAGGACGATAATGAAGATGCCTTCGCGAGAGATATGGATGCGGTCTTTAACTACGGCTTCATGGACAGGCTGGTCGGCATCGTCGTATAATTTGTTACCGACGGCAATACGGCCGTTTTTGCGGATAGTTTGGTCTTTTCTTAGCTCGACGATATCGCCATTGTCTGCGAGAATAATGCGGTCGCGAGGAATCCCGACGACATTTTCCGCCATCTCGGCATTGTGCTCCAACATATAGAATTCGCCGTGATAAGGCATGTAGTTCTTAGGGTTAAGACGAGTGACGAACTCAACATGATCTTCGTAGTAGGCGTGACCGGAGAGGTGGAGAGGGCCAAGGTTCGTGATGTGATTTTTGCCATTTTGAACAACTGTTGCGCCTTCACGAAGGAGACCGCCGACGGTAGAAACAACATGGGGCTCGTTGCCAGGAATAGGATTAGACGAGAAGACGATGGTGTCGGAAGGTTTGATTTTAATGTATTTGTGGGCGCCAGTAATCATGCGGTTCAAGACAGCATTAAGCTCACCTTGAGAGCCAGTACAAACAATTGTGACGCGGTCATCGGGAAGCTTGATGATGTCTTCCATTTTCATGATAGTGTCTTTCGGAACCTTGATAGAATGAGCACGAAGGGCGACCTCAACGTTGTTAATCATGGAGAAGCCAGAGAAAGCAACTTTGCGACCGCGGGCGGCGGCTTCTTTAAGAATTAACTCGATACGGCCAATCTGAGACGAGAAACAAGAAACGATAACTCGACCAGAGGCGTAGTTGTCCATAACTTTGCCTAGGTTTTCTCCAACGTCGAATTCGGAATGAGGGTGTTTCCCGGGGGAGTCGATATTAGTCGATTCGTTCAACATGAGAGCGATTCCCTCTTTTTGTGCAATTTCATCAATACGTTCGTAGTCGGTTTGGACACCGACAGGATTGGCTTCGTGGCGCCAGTCGCCAGAGAGATAAATAACGCCGTTAGGGGTGCGAATTACGATGGCGGTGTTACCGGGAATGGAGTGGAGAGTGTGAATAAACTCTATTGAAAAATGTTCAGAAATAGAGATTTTTTCGTGGCTAAAGGGATTAACAGCGATATAGTTTAAGTCGGGAACATCAGGGAGTTCAGACATCTGTTTTTTTATCATGCCGATTGTGAATTCAGTACCATAAATCGGAGTTAACGGATTAAATTTAGGAAGAAGATGGCGGCAAGCGCCGATGTGATCGAGGTGGGCATGAGTGAAGCAGATTGCCTTGACATTATCGCGGTTATCTTCGAGGTATTTAATATCGGGGACGAGATAGTTTACGCCAGGATAATCTCCGTCGGCAAAGAGAACACCCATATCGACAACAATCATCTCGTTTTTATACTCGATAACGGTCATATTTTTACCGATTCCGATTTCTCCGAGACCACCGATAGGGATAATCCGAACAGCTTCAGGATCAGGACGGGCGGATTTGAGCATGGAATTCGTGACTTGTTGACCGTTATAACCGTTGTAGCGGGATTTATTAACGGGAATACCGATAATATGCTGAGTGGCTTGAGCGTTCACATCTTGGGAAAGCATCCTTTGGTGGTGAACCATATCTCCCTTGCGAACGGAGACGGAAAGATTTACTTTTCTCTTTTCTGCACCGGTTACTTTAGGGGCTTTTTTAGCGGTTTTTGAGGTGGGAGCTTTAGTGTTTTTGCCGTTAGAGGCATTTTTTGGCCCTTTTGAGCCATTTTTTTTCTGAGAGCCATGAGACCGCGCCATCTTCTCATCTTTGCCTCCGGGGGCAAAATTTGAGTTAAAATTGCGTTTTTGAGCCTCTTCAAAACGTTTTTTAATATCAGGGAGACGTTCGGCTCCTTGTTTTAACAGGCGCGCACGACGCTCTTGTTCTTGTTGATTCATATTTTTCCTTTTTATAAGATTGTTAAAAACAAGTAATAATGGTTAGGTCTTATTATATGGAAAAAACGGTAAATGTCAAGGTCAGGCGTTAAAAGAGGTTTTTGACTTCTGGCAATGCCTCCTCCTCCATTTGTCCTAAGGGTTGGATGTTACCACAGAATGACGGCAACCAATCCTGGTATAATCTCCTCAATGGTACCTACAAATACTATGCTTCCGAGATGCAAAATGGAACCGGAAACATCACCGGCGGTGACACTTTAGTAGCCATCGACAACAACCAAAACTCTTCCAGAGCTCTCCGCAGCCTCCCTCTTTCGGTTATGATGTCGGGCACTCTCGACTGGGTCAATGGTAATCTCAACAATAGAGGTACGTACGGCTACTTCTGGGCATCTACGCCTTACTCCTACACAAATTCACGGCACTTGTACTTCAGCTCCACTACTGTCGGCCCTAGGAATTACCACAATAAGCCCTACGGCTTCATGCTCCGCTGCGTCGCCTGCATTTTTCGCTTATGTCATAATAGCTTCAGGCATCCTTACGCGGAAAGGAGCAGAAAATCTTACTTCCGAATCTGATGGTAGGAAGGAGGCAAGTGGATGACGTTTACCATTAAGCTAGGGCGACTACAAGTCAAACTAACAATCGCCCTCAGTAGAAGGCGACGTTAGACGTTTACCGAAACAATTATAACTCTTAGGCC
>JAFWKB010000063.1 GCA_017511405.1 Candidatus Saccharimonadota bacterium | reverse complement strand
GGAAACATAGAATCGAATATTGCATTCGGAAATCAATTCGCAGACAAAAAGGTCATCAAGAATGCCGCTCAAATTTCTCAATCCTCCGAGTTTATCGAAAAACTAGATAAAAAATACGAATCGCACATTGCGCAAGGAGGTTCAAACGTTTCAGGCGGGCAAAAACAACGTTTGTCTATAGCGAGAGCAATCGCGAAACACCCAGAAATTTATATCTTCGACGACAGTTTTTCCGCACTCGATATGAAAACCGACAAAAAGCTACGCGAAGCGCTCAAAACTGAAACCCGAAACTCCGTTGTCCTTATCGTCGCACAAAGAATTAGCACCGCTAAAAACGCCGACCAAATTATCGTCCTAGATAATGGCCGGGTAGTAGGAAAAGGCAAACATAAAGAACTTTTAAGGAATTGTGAAATTTATAAAGAAATCGTCAAAAGTCAACTTTCCGACAAAGAATTCGAAAAGGAGTTGAAAGATGCGCGCTAATCCTAACGATAAAAAAGTCAAAAATATCAGAAACGCACTTCGAGCGATGTTTAAATCTTTGAAGCCTTTTCGTTTCAGAATCATCTTCTCAATTGTTTGCGCAATTACCGCTACTATATTAACTTTGCTGTCACCTAAAATCCTCGGCAATATTACAAACTCCGCCGTTGCCTCAATCTCGGAAACAGGAAAACTAGATTTAAACCCAATCAAACAGAGCGCAATCCAGCTCATCATTATTTATTTTATCGCCTCATGTTTAAGTTATGTTCAAAGCCTCGTGCTATCAAACATGACAGCCTACTATACAAAATCGCTTCGCGCTCAGCTAATCGACAAAATCACCAAACTACCAGTTTCCTATTTCGATAACCACCGCTTTGGCGACACCTTAAGCATCGTCTCTAACGATGTTGACGTAATTGCACAGTCCTTATCGGAGGAGCTTGTAGAAATCATTACGAATTTGACCACAATCATCGGTTGTCTAATTATGATGATAATAATTTCCCCACCACTCGCAATCGTAGCAATCGTCGTTGTTCCTCTTGCCATGCTTGCAGTCTCAAAAACCACCAAAAAAGCTCAAAGCTATTTTGCGTCTCAAAGAACCATTCTTGGAAAGCTAAACTCCCATATCGAAGAAGATTATTCCGGCCAAATAATCATCAAATCAAACTCACACGAAGAAAAATCTTTTGAAGAGTTCAAAGCCGTCAACGATAATTTATACGAAGATTCCTGGAAAGCACAATTCTTGGGCAGTCTCGCTTTCCCGTTCGTTCATTTCTTCACTAATCTTGGCTATGTTGCAATATGTATTATCGGAGGAAATTTAGTATTTAGTGGTAAACTCCTAATTGGCAACATCCAAGCCTTCATTCAATATTTATCACGGTTTAATCAACCAATTACAAGCATCTCGCAAATCATAGTAACAATCCAACAAACACTCGCAGCATTTGAGCGAATAGACAATTACCTAAACGAACCGGAGGAAAGTCCAGATTTATCACCAAGCAAAGAAATCCAAGATTTCAAAGGCGCTGTCGAATTTCACGATGTATCATTCGGGTACAATAAAGACAAAAAAGTCATCAAACATTTCTCCGCAAAAATTAATCCAGGAGAACAAGTCGCAATCGTCGGCCCGACTGGGGCAGGGAAAACCACACTAATAAACCTTCTCATGCGTTTCTATGATCCAGATTCGGGTTATATTACAATCGATGGAGTCCCGACCAAAGAAATGAAGAGAAAAGATGTCCGTAATCTTTTTGGAATGGTCTTACAAGATACTTGGCTATTCTCCGGAACGGTCAAAGAAAACCTTTCCTACGGAAAAACCGATGCGACACTAAGTGATATCAAGAAAGCCGCCAAAAACGCAGGCATAAACCACCTTATTGAAGCAATGCCAAAAGGCTATAACTCTCAAATATCAGAAGATTCAGACAACATCTCGGCCGGCGAGAAACAGCTTCTAACCATCTCACGTGCCATGCTTAAAAATCCGCCTATGATGATTTTGGACGAAGCCACATCCAACGTAGACACGCGTGCAGAACAACTAATACAAGAGGCGTTCAACAAACTCACTCGGGGAAGAACATCTTTCGTAATTGCACACCGTCTCTCGACCATCAGAAACGCAAATCTAATCCTTGTCTTGAAGGAAGGAAACATTATCGAGCAAGGAACACACGATGAGTTACTCAAGAAAAATGGTTTTTATGCTGAGCTATACAACTCACAATTCACAGATATAGAATAATCATCTCGCTTAACTTTGCAACGCAAGCCTGACGGCGATATGATTTTTCCATGAAGAAATTAAAAGCCCTACCAATTATTTTTGCGATATTAATTAATCTCGTTCCGCTTCAAGCGTTCGCAGATATAGAAATAATTCATGGCATTCCTGAGCCAGAAGAACCATTAATAGAAGCGCCCGAAGCAGTGTATAAAATCGGTAACGTAATTTTAGATAATCAAAAAAGCTACTATAAAAATGGCAAAGCAATCGAATATTGTGATTTTGATAATGACGACGATTGCACGCTTTTTTATCACTATCGCCCGCAACAGTATCGTACTCTCTACATGAAAAACTACACCGGCCCAGAAATTTCTCTAATTGCAGATACAATTCAACACGCCGACATCAAATTCATGGGAAATAATACAATCAACTCAGAAAGCGAGTTTGGATTTTATTTCCCAGGAGCAAACAAAGAGACAACAACATATTTCGATCCGCAAGATAACAACGCAAGCTTAACAATCAACGTTAATTCCAAAACAGAAAAAGCAATCGGCATTTATTCCGAAAGATCAAATCTATATTTTAAGAACAAAGCAAAATACGAAATCAATATTAACTC
>JAFWKB010000062.1 GCA_017511405.1 Candidatus Saccharimonadota bacterium | reverse complement strand
TAAAGGAGAGGTAGTTTGTTTTCGTCTAGGATTTCGTTCATATGGTAGCCAGTTAGGGGCATTTCGGCGGTTGCAATGAGAGCGAGATCTTCGTTTTCGACAAAGTATTCGTCAGATTGGTCGGAGGTGCGAGGATTAAAGCCACATCCTTCGAGGATTTCAGAGGACACGAGGTCAGGTACGGTCATGTAGGTAAAACCATGTTCGAGGACTTTTTTAAGGCCGTATTGGAGCAAGGCGTTTTCTAATAAGGCAAGTTCATTTTTGAGGTAATAGAACTTTGAGCCGGCAACTTTCGCTCCGCGATCAAAGTCTACCCAATCGCGAGAGATGGCGTAGTCTAGGTGGTCGACGCCGGATTTTTTCTTTTCTCCCCAGGTTTTAATCTCTACGGAATCTTCTTCTCCGCCAAGAGGGACATCGTCGAAAATAATGTTCGGTACGGATTTGAGAGAGGTTTTGAGCTTTGTTTCTTTTTTGGAGAGAGATTTTTCTAAGGAAGAAAGTTCGGCCTTAATTTCTTTTCCGCGTTCGATAAGGGATTGTTCGGGTTTTCCCTTGTTTTTCTTCATTTTGTCGGCGATTTCGTTTTTTTCTTTGCGGAGAGCTTCAACTTTTTTGAGGAGCTCGCGGCGTTCATCGTCGGTTTTAAGAAGTTCATCAAGAGAAACGTTGTATCTTTTTTCGCGGATGGCGTGCTCTACGTCGGATTTATGTTCGCGGATGAAATTTATATCTAACATGTTTTAATTATACCATAGAAATATTATGAGAGGGCGGAAAATTACCAGCCGCCGCCACCTCCTCCGCCTCCCCCGCCGCCGGAGAATCCGCCGCCACCTCCTCCGGAGCTACCGGAGGAACTTGAGGCTGAGGTGCTTGAGATGTAGGAATTGGCATAGGTTGAGAATTCGCGGAAATCGCGTGAGGAGAAATAGAAGCCGCCATACATCCAATATGGATGGTAGTTTACGTCGGACATTTCTAGGTAGCGGTTCATCTCTTTGAGCCAGGAATCTTCGATATTAAATAGGACTGCGTATGGCAAAAGTTTTTCGTAGAGCTTTACGATTCCTTCGTGAGTTGTATCGACTCCTTTGACGCTTTGAAGAAATTTAAGACGCTCTTTTTCGGCGAGAGTCATATATTCTTTAAGGCCGTCGAGGTATTTAGAGAGTTTAATCCCCTCCATGGTGCGTTTGTTGTATTTGCTAATTGTTGTTAGGACAGAGGTAAAACAGATGATGTAGAGGAAGGGGGTAGCGATGTCGATTATATAGCCTAGATCACGGGTGCTTCTTGGAAGGCTAGCGAAAAAACCTTTATTCAATAGAAAATAGAACGTGCCGCAGAGGAAAAAGAGGCCTAAGAGAAGAATAATACTTAAGGTTGAGAGATTTGAGGTTTTTTTGTCGGGCTCGAAGAGATTTTTTGATTTTAGCGAGGAGAGAATTTCGCTGTCGAACTCGTGCATGAGACGATTAATGTGAGTCGAGTATTTTCCGTTCTTTTTAACCTCGAAAACATCACCGTCTTTCGGAGTTTTGCCGCCGTTTAGAACTTCGAGAACGATTTTTTGTTCTTCGGAGATATCTTTAAGACGTTTAACGTGGATTTTCCAATGATAACCGCCGAAGGTCTTCTTTTCTCCTTTTTCTAGAGCAATGTTGTGGTGGACGGCGAGTTCGATAAGGGAAGCAACGTGGGGGTTAGTGGTGGTTTTGAGGTAGTCGGTTCCGGCTTCGGCGACAGTGACATCTTTAGGTGGAGTATATTGAACAGGAACGACTTTATCGATGGCGAGTTTTCTTTTGTCGCTAACTTTTTGGAACGCTTTTCGCCATTCGAATATAGAGATTACAAAGACTATGGCGAGAGAAACAAGAAGGCCGTAGAAGATAAGAGTGCGGTTGGATTTTTTGACGACGAAAGTATTTGGCATGAATGGAAGATCGAAAGTTAAGTTTTCGTGCGAGCGGAGGTTGGTCGTAGTAAAGGTGATGACGGATTTATCTTCAGATATGAAAGTTTCACAGCGGGAGGTTGCTTCCGCGCCGGAAGTTCCGAGAACGCCTACATAACAAGAGGTTTCGCCGTTCCAGGCATTGACAAGAGGGTCGGGGAGATGAATGCGGGCGGTAAATTTGTCAAACTTTTGTTCCCATTCGGTTCCGTTTGTATCCCAATAGAGTTCTTGATATTCGGAATTATCGGGATTCAGGATAACATTTTCTAAATCGTAGGAGAGTTTGTAAGTTTGAGAGCCATGAACATATGAATTTGCATTCCCAATTCTAAAACAAGTTAAGGAATCATTTTTGTAGCTAGTGAATTGTTCGGTAATGTCATTTCGCGTAACGCTAAAACTGGATTTTAAGAGAGAGTTAACGCCGCGATATTCTTGAGGAATACAACGTTCAATGCCGTGGTTCTGGTTTGTGTCTGGAAAGACGGCGGTAAAAGATTCGTCAACGTGCATGGTGGAGCCGCCGGTTTCGGATTGGTTAAGATAGTAGTCGAATTCGGCGTTGGAGAAATAGAAATTTTGGGCGGCAGAAAGTGCAAAAGTGTTTTGAGTTGAAAGGCTAAAAATTGATATAAAAATTAAAGAGAAAAGTCGCTTCATAAAATTAGTATAACATGCTTTATTTTAAGCGGAGGGATTTTATGGCGGATTTTATGACGTTGGCGGATTGTTGGTATTTAATTCCCTCTTGCTCGGATAAGTTTAAATCGAGACGCTTAAGAGCGCCGCGGCGGCCGACGATGGTAGGATAACCGAGGAAGACGCTGTTGTTGTCGTCGTAAGAAGAGACGGGGAGAACGAGGCGTTCGTCGTTTAGGATTGCTTGGATGATGTGGGTGGTACAGACGCCGATGCCGTAATGAGTTGCACCTTTTTTGTTGATGATTTCGTAGGCTTCGTTGCGGG
>JAFWKB010000061.1 GCA_017511405.1 Candidatus Saccharimonadota bacterium | reverse complement strand
TGGTTGTGCAGTTGTTCGCCAATTTGAAATGCAAGGTATTTGGACCTCCGCAAACTCAATTTCTATCACTCGTGCTCGTGATAAACTGCGTGCTGCTCAAATTCTTGCTAAATACAATGTCGATACCCCTAAAACCTTCGTTTCTCGTAATACGGCCGACATCGACGATCTTCTTGACGAGATGGGTCTTCCAGTAATTATCAAACTTGCGACTGGAACTCACGGTAACGGCGTCGTTCTCGCCGACACAAGAAAGGCTGCCAAATCCGCTCTCCAGGCTTTCTACCTCTACAATGAAGATGGTACTAACATCCTTCTCCAAGAATATATCAAAGAATCCGCCGGTACTGACATTCGTGCTTTCGTAGTCGGCAACCGTGTAATTGCCTCTATGCAACGCGCCTCTCTTGACGATGATTTTCGCTCTAATCTCCACAAAGGCGGCGAAGGAACTCCAATCAAACTTACTGATGAAGAAAAGAAAGTAGCCCTTAAGGCAGCCAAAGCTATGGGACTCCATGTCTGTGGCGTTGATTTAATGCGCTCGAACCGTGGTCCGCTTGTTCTTGAGGTGAATGCCTCTCCTGGATTTGGCATTGAAAAAATCACCGGCAAAAACGTCGGCGGGAAGATTATTGAATATATCGAGCACAACGCTCCTCGCCGCAACGGCAAAGATCGCGTCGGCGCATAAACAAAAAATAGCCCCGGTTTTCCGGGGTTATTTGGTTTTATTCTCGGTAGTGCTTTTTTCTTGATTTGAATCGGATGCATCTCTTGCGATTGCTATACAGCTAATTATTCCGGCTACAAGACAAACAATGGTTAAAACAAGGACAAATTTCAGACAAAAACCTACTACTAAATCAAGATAAATCATAAAGCGCCCTCCTTTAAAGAACAAGTCTAACCAACTAACTCAATAATTATAAACGATTATGAATAAATTGTCAACAAAACATAGGAATTTAGGAATTTTGAGCGCGGAGCGAACCTCCGAAACTCTATTGAGGTAGAACAGGGGTGGAATTTTTGGGAGATTTTGAATCGGGCGACGCAGCGGATGGAGAAGCCGTGCGGCTTATCGCCGTTACTATTAGAGCTAACGTTAGTGGAGCCGAAGCCCAAGTTCCGTGGACGAGTGTAGGAGAAAAGTGTAGAGGCCCAGAAGCAGCCGTTCGTACCTCTAACGAAGAGAGTACGACTGCTCCAGGTGAGATAGCCCGACATCATAACCGAAAGAGGAAAGCTGCGGAGAGCTCTGGAAGAAAAAGTGCAAAGAATTTGGAGCGCGGAGGATGGTTTCGAAAAGATATTGGGGTATATATTGAGCAATGAAAAAAGATGCGCTTGATATAGTTCAATATCTTGGGCATCCTTTATGGTTTTATTTTACCAAGGTTTTTATAGGACGGCAAGAACTTTTCCTGTTTTTGTTATTACAAGAAGATGACGGATTTTTGTGCGATGACTAGTGAGATAGTGATTGATTTTTGAAAGTGCCTTGGTTTGATGCATTTTTATACGTCTTAGATCGATGATGATGTTGGTTGATTGTTTTCTTGCGCCGTGGAGATTGTTTTTGATAGTATTCTTTCCATTTCCGAGAGGACTTTTTAGCTCCCATTTTTCTCCGTTTATATCTAAATCTGGTGTTTTCTGACATGAAGGGCGGAGGAAAGTAATATCGGTTCGGAAATAGTCGGCGATTAGGATTGCTGCGGAAAGTTCATGTTCTTTTGGGCGGTTACGGAAATCGGTTTGAACGATAATTCGATATTTCATAAGTAAATTATATCAAATCTTTGATATAAGGTTGGGCGACGCGGCGGAGGGTAAAGCCGCCCGGCTTATTGCCGTTACCCTTAGGGTAGACATTAGTGGAGTTGAAGTACAAGGACCGTGAATCTGTGTAGGAGTAAGGCGTAGATGCCCAGAAACGGCCGTATTCACCTTTACGATCCGTGCTGCCGCTGCCCCACCAGTAATAGCCCGACATCATAACCGAAAGAGGAAGGCTGCGGAGAGCTCTGGAAGAGTTTTGGTTGTTGTTGATGTCTACTAAAGTGTCACCGCCGGTGATGTTTCCGGTTCCATTTTGCATCTCGGAAGCATAGTATTTGTAGGTACCATTGAGGAGATTAAACCAGGATTGGTTGCCGTCATTCTGTGGTAACATCCAACCCTTAGGACAAATGGAGGAGGAGGC
>JAFWKB010000060.1 GCA_017511405.1 Candidatus Saccharimonadota bacterium | reverse complement strand
ATTTGTTCTTTCGTGGCGTCTTTTTTCTTATCAAAAGAAACGGCATTCTTGGAAAGCTTTTCTTGGAGTGCGTCAATCTTTTTATTCAATTCTGCGATTTTTTCTTGCATGCTAGCTCCTTCGTTTAATTGATAATGGTGCCCGAGACTGGACTTGAACCAGCACGCCGTGAGGCATATGCTCCTAAGGCATACGTGTATACCAATTTCACCACTCGGGCGTCTGGGTATATTATACTAAATATTAGAGTTTTATCAAGACGATGTTTTTAGAGAGGAGATAGGCGGAAATTGCACCAAAGAGAAGAGCTAAGCCGAAGATTGATTCGGCAGGGCCGGTTTGAGGAACTTGAGAAGCGGTTGAGGAGGTAGAGGTTCGAGAAGAAGAGCTAGAGGTTCTCGAGGAGTCAGAAGATGCAGTCGAGGAGGCGGTTGAGGAGGTAGAAGAAGACGAGGAAGAAGTAGAGGTCGATGAGGTCGAGGAGGTAGAAGATGCTGAGGAGGCGGCCGCAGAAGATGTTTCCGAGGAGCCATTAGCGGACGAGGTAGAAGAGCCATTTTCGCTGTTGGATACGGGGTTCAAATTTCCACTTTCAGCGGGCGTTGTACTCGTTGTGGAGGTTGAGGAGATTGAGGTTTCTGCCGGATTATTAGCTCCGCCGATGGCGAGGCGATTTTTCTTGATTATGGCACTAATTAAAACGCCAATTAAAACAAGAATAATTGCGCCCATGACAACAGAGGCGATAACAATTTTCTTTTTCTGGGAATTGTCTTGTTCGACATAGCCGTACATATTTATCTTTCTCCTTTTCCTACCACCCAATATATCTTTTATAATTATATCACAAAGATAGAAATATAGCAACCGGCGTATTTGCGAGATTTAAGGAGAGTTAAACCTTCAATTTCTACGGGCTTAGGCGAAGATAGAACAAAAATCCCGCCTTTTTTGAGGAAATTTAGCAGAATTTTAACCTCTTCGAGATCAAAATTATCATACGGAGGGTCGGCAAAAATAATATCAACTTTAGGAATTTTGCGTGAATTTTCAGGATTTTCGAGTTTTTTCACGGGAAGTTTATAGACTTTTGCGTTGTTTTCGGCATTTTCACCGAGATTTTTGAGGTTTTTCTTGATAATTTCGCAGGATTTTGAGTCAGAATCAATAAAAACAACGTTTGAAGCGCCCCTTGAGAGAGCCTCGAGTCCGAGAGCACCCGAGCCAGAAAATGCGTCCAGGACGGTTTTAGAGGGCAAAAACGGCATAATCATATTAAACAGAGCTAACTTTTCGCGACTCCCCATGGGATGGGTCTTGGTTGTTCCAGGGGTGAGAATTTCTTTGTTTTTATAGATTCCGGAGATGATTCGCATGCTAATTTAGGGTGGTTAATTGTTGATATTTTTTGATTGAGAAACTTAGTTCGGGATATTTTTCCAAGAGTTCGGGAGTTTTAGAGAATTCGTCGGCGGCTTTTTTCGCTTCGGCCGAGGCAGCAGAAATGAGACGAGTATTGGTTAGGCTTGCGAATTGGAGAGACATAACACCGTGCTGAAGAGAGCCGTAGATTTCCCCGGGACCGCGGAGTTTTAAATCGGCTTCAGCGAGATAGAATCCGTCGTTTGATTTTTCCAAGATTTTAAGACGACGTGCCGGCTCGATGTCGTTAGGACTCACAAGGTAGCAGATTGCGGAGTTTTTACCACGTCCAACTCGACCGCGAAGCTGGTGGAGTTGAGCAAGACCATAACCATCTGCGTCCATAATCACCATCAGGTTTGCGTTCGGAACGTTGACGCCGACCTCGACGACGGTTGTCGAGACGAGAATATCGATTTTTCCATTAGCGAATTCGCTCATTATTTTATCCTTTTCTTCAGGTTTCATTCGGCCGTGAAGAAAAGTAACGTTATGATCTTTGAAAACCTTTTTGAGCTTCTCAGTTTGTTTTTTGACCGAGACGGTTTCCGAACGGGTGTTTTCTTCAATATTTCGACAAATCCAATATACCTGTTGACCAGAGGCTAGATATTCGCGAACCTTAGGATAGAGTTCGTCGGTAAATTCAAGTTCTTTAATAATTTTGGTTTCTACCGGTTGGCGGCCTTTAGGGAGCTCGTCAAGAACCGAAACGTCTAAATCGCCAAAAATAGCCAGTTGGAGAGAACGAGGAATTGGAGTCGCGGTCATCATGAGAAGATGCGGCGCGAGAGGTTTTTGGTTTATGGTCGGATTCGAATCATCAAGGCCATCATTCATGCTTTTTTGAACGGTTTTAGCGAGGAGCTGCTGACGCTGCTTGACACCAAAACGGTGTTGTTCATCAATAATGCAGAGGGCGAGCCGATCAAACTCGGTATCGTCGGTAATAAGGGCATGAGTACCAACGACGAGGTCAACTCCGCCATCTTTAATTCGCTGTTTGAGAGCCTTCTTTTGTTTCATGCCACCAGTCAAGAGAGCAACAGAGATTCCGAGCGGAGCAAGAAGGTCATTTAAAGACTCGGCGTGTTGAGTTGCAAGAATTGCGGTCGGCGCAAGGAAAGCAACCTGATAACCGGCAATAATTGCGGAATAGGCAGCAAGGGCGGCAACGGCGGTTTTCCCCGAGCCTACGTCTCCTTGAAGGAGACGGTTCATTGGGAGATTTTTTTCGAGATCTTTAAAAATTTCGAAACAAGCTTTTCTTTGTGCGTTCGTTAACTCGAAAGGGAGTTTTTCGACAACTTGTTTGATTTTTTCAGCTTCAAAAGGAATAATTGGGGCGCGGAGCTTTTGGTTTTCTTTTTTGTTGAGATTTGCGGCGAGGATTAACTCGAAAAGCTCTTCGTAAGCAAGGTAGTTTCTAGCCTCTTTTACCTCTTTGTCGTCTTCAGCAAAATGCGCTTTAAAGAGGGCGTCAGCGCGAGCACCGGGTTTAACAAAATCGGGCGAGGACTCGGATTCTGGGAGAAGGTCAGGGATTGTTGCAAAGTCGGGGCGAAGAGTCTCGAAAATCTTTTTAAAGTTTTCTGACTTAAAACTCCCTTTTACGGAATAAATCGGCTTAAAGCTCCCGGATTCAGTTACTTGTTTTTCCGTGTCAGGAGCAAGTTCAGCGCGAGGAGCGGTGAGCTGGTAGCGGCCGTGGCTATAGGTATAGTCACCGGTAAAATAATAGTCCTTCTTCGAGTCAAATTGTTTAACACGGTAAGGTTGATTAAACCAGACAACGCGAATTGCGTCGGTGTTGTCCCGAATTACACCTTCGGTTATCGTAAAGTTTTTTCTTTTGCTACGGACAATATGAAGATCGGAAATCTTTCCGCGAACAACAACCTTTCCGGGTTTAATCTCGGAAAGGCTAGTTGTGTTGGTGAAGTTTTCGTAAGTGCGGGGGAGGTAATAGAGAAGATCGCGGACGGTCGTAATTCCGGATTTTTCCATAATTTCGCGAGTTTTAGGACCGACGCCCTTTATTTCCTCGACTTTAGAGAACATGTTTAGAGGCATGTTCTTCCCTCCATTTTTTAATCTCACCGTGATTTCCGGAAAGAAGAACATCGGGAACTTTCATGCCACGAAAGTCAGCCGGTTTGGTATATTGAGGATATTCAAGATTATCACCGTCAGAAAAGCTTTCGATAAGGGCTGAGTTTTCTCCGCCTAGAACGCCAGGCAATAAACGAACAATGCTGTCAATAATAATTAGAGCAGGAAGTTCACCGCCCGTCAAGATGTATTTTCCGAGAGATATTTTATAATCAACGAGACTCAAAATCCGCTCATCGTAACCTTCGTAGTGGGGGCAAAGAATGATAAAATGAGAGTTTTCGGGAGAAAAACTGAATTTTTGGGCGAGTTTTTGATTCCATATTTCTCCAACAGGAGTAGGAAGGATAACCTTAGCATTTTCATCTTTTGATTTAACGCTTTCAATTGCGGCGAAGACCGGTTCACATCTCAAAAGCATCCCATCTCCGCCTCCATAAGGGGTGTCGTCGACGGATTTATGAGGGCCGAGTCCGAAATCTCTCAGATTAACGAAGTCAAACTCAGCAATTCCCTTTTCGGTGGCTTTCCACATCATAGAAGAGTTAAGGTAAGGTTTTAGAGCATCTTCAAAGAGAGTAATGATAGTGAATTTTATTTTGGACATAATATATAATCTTATTTTATCACACTTATGCCAAAAAGTCAAGTTTACGGTTATTCAATCTTGAGGATTTTTCCGGTTCCGGGTTCGAGGTGGAGCAGACGCTGATTGCGAGAACCACGAAATTTGCAGGAAAGGTCGCGCTCTTCCAGGATAAACGGCCCGTCAATAAGCGCATCGAGAGATTTGAGGAATTCCCAAGCTGCGCCACCTTTTTGCTTGATTTGTTCATAGGTATACCCAGAGAAGCTCCAGATATTCCAACCAAGTTCTTTGCGGCAAAAGTCAGCAATGTCTTTGCAAGCTTCAGGTTGGAGAAAAGGCTCGCCGCCGCAGAAGGTAAGGCCGGATTGTCCGGGGAATTCAGAGAGTCGTTTCTTAATGTCATCAATATCAGCCAAGAAGCCCCCTTCAAAATCCCAGGTTTCGGGATTTTGACAGCCCTTGCAATGAGATAGGCAACCCTGGGTCCAGACTACGGCGCGAAGGCCGTAGCCGTTAACGATTGAATCTCTTTCTAGAGGACCAGAGAGGCGGATTTTTCCTTTTTCGGCTAGTTTCATACTATTTCTTTCCTAACGCTGCGGCATATTCGTCGGAGATTTTGGCAGCTTCGCGCGCGGTCTTTTCGGTTTTAGAATAGACACCATCAACGTTGTGTTTTACGCGTTCGCGCTCCTCGGCTTTTTTGCCGTCATTCCAACGGTCAAGCGTACCAACAAGATAACCGGTAATTCGACGGAGGCGTTCGAATGGAATCTCACCTTCTTCACGACCACAGCTTGGACAGGTGCTTCCCGAGATAATTCCAGAGAATCCGCAAACAGGATCGCGGTCGACGGGGTGATTAACAGAACCGTAACCAATGCCAGAATCGTGCATTTTTCTAATTACGGCCTCGAAAGCTTCGATATTTTGGGACGGGTCGCCATCGAGCTCGATGTAAGAAATGTGGCCAGCATTACATAGTTCGTGATAGGGAGCCTCGAGTTCGATTTTGCGGAAGGCGGAAATTGGGTAGTAGACAGGGATATGGAATGAGTTGGTGTAAAAATCGCGGTCGGTTACATTTTTGATAACACCATATTCGCGACGATCCATTTTTGTAAAGCGGCCAGCAAGTCCTTCGGCAGGAGTGGCGAGGAGAGAGAAGTTTAGGTGGTGTTTTTTAGAGAATTCATCACATTTTTCTCGCATATGCGCAATGATGTCGAGGCCGAGTTCTTCGCTATCTTCAGATTCACCGTGATGTTTTCCGGTCATCGCAACGAGAGTTTCGGCAAGACCAATAAAGCCGATACTCAAGGTTCCATGTTTAATCACGTCGCGGAGAGTGTCGTTTGGTGAAAGTTTTTCCGAGCCAAACCAGTTGCCTTGACCCATAAGGAACGGGAAGTTGCGGACATGTTGGTTAGCTTGGAATTCGAAACGTTCGTAAAGTTCACCTTCGCAGAGCTCGAGCATTTTATCAAGATCGTTAAAAAAGCCAGTCCAGTCAGCTTCTTCTCTTTCTCCGAGAGCGATGCCGTGTTTGATACCCAGACGAACGAGGTTTATCGTGGTAAAGCTGAGGTTTCCACGGCCTGTAACGATACCGTCCGATTCGGGAAAAACAGAGGCAAAGACACGAGTGCGGCAGCCCATAGTGGCAATTTCCGTACGATAATCGCCGGGTTTGTAATACTTTAGGTTGTAAGGAGCGTCAATAAAACAAAAATTCGGGAAGAGACGTTTCGCAGAAACCTCCATGGAGCGTTTGAACAGATCATAATTTGGATCTTCGGGGTTATAGTTAATGCCTTCTTTAACTTTGAAGATGGAGATTGGGAAGATTGGAGTTTCGCCCTTGCCGAGACCTTTATCGGTAGCTTCAAGAAGCATTTTGGAAACTAAGCGGCCGGCGGGCGAGGTATCAGTCCCAAAGTTAATTGAAGTAAACGGAACTTGAGCGCCGGCGCGAGAATGCATCGTGTTAAGGTTATGAATGAAACCCTCCATAGCTTGTCTGGTTTCATTTTCCGTATCTTCAGTAGAAACTTTAATGATTGATTTTGGAACTTTCATGCGTTCTAATTTCGCGTCGTCGCCAAATTCAATATAATCACCAATTTCTACGTCACATTTTTTCGTGTCCTCGACAAAACTATTGTATTTTTCAATATTGCGTTTTAGGGCTTTTCGAAAAGTTTTATCAACTCCAGGAGCCATTGCATAGTCAAAATTAGGAATACTTTGACCACCGTGTTGTTCGTTCTGATTAGCTTGAAGGATGATTGCGGCGAGTGCAGCATAAGAACCAATGCTCTGAGGAGTGCGAAGATGACCGTGTCCAGTATTAAAACCATTTCTAAAAAGACGGAGCGGGTCGGTTTGGCAGCAAGTGAGCGTGCCAGTAGCGTAAAAGTCGAGGTCGTGGACGTGAATGTCCCCATTATTATGAGCATAGGCATACTCGGGTTTCATAAGTGAGGTTTTAGCGAAGACTTTAGAACCTTCGGCGCCGAATTGAAGCATCTTGCCCATGGCGGAGTTTCCATCAACGTTAGCGTTACCTCGTTTTACATCTGAATCTTCAGAAGCGTCGGAGATGGCGATAGTTTTATAGATTTGCATCAGGTCGGATTTCGAGATGCGAATATCTGAACGTGCCGCACGATAATCGGCATAGGCGCGAGCGGTTTTGCGGAAGCCAGCATCTTTGAGGACTTTTTCGACTGCATCTTGGATTTGTTCGACAGTAGGAATCCGAGATTTGAGGTTTTCTTTAGACGTGGTTTCAAACTCAATTGCGAGCTCCTTAGCGCGCTCTTTATCGAATTCGCCAGTAGCAGCTCCTGCTTTTTGGATTGCCTCTTCGATTTTCTCCAGCTTAAAATCGACGATTTTGCCGTCGCGCTTGACGATTTTTTTGAACATACGAAACAATCCTTTCTTAAGATTAATTATACTATTTTTTTATCGTTTTTCAATCATATACACCATATATAGCGTATATGTTTATTGTAAGACACTATATATAGTGTGTCAATAATCTTGTTTGTGTTTAGCGTGTTTTTTACCCCTGATAGAGCTTATACTAAATAGTGTAAAAAATACTGTTAGTGACAAAGTAAGTGGAGCGACATTAATGACATCTCTTGATCGAGTCGTCGTATTGCCCGTAAACATCTTACCGTCTGTACTTGTTTCGAGAATATGAGGAACGGAGGTATCAGGTGTTTTGGGCGTCGTCGCGTCGGTTTGAGAGGGCTTTACTTCTGGTTCAGTATTTTTTGGGATGTCGGGTGTTTCCGGCTCGTTGGATGGTTCAGGCTCCGGTTCGGGTGTTGGCTCTGGCTCGGGCTCCGGAGCTAGTTCAGGTTCTGGTTTTGGATTAGGATTTATCGTTATTTTTAATCGCCATGTTCGAAATCCGTAAAACCAACTTGGACCAATTTTATATATCCATTTCGAGAACGGCGTAAGCTCTGTAATCTGTTTTGGTTCTTCGTTCGAAATATCTTCAAAAATCGAATCTTCCGGGAAAAATGTTTTCATTTTTGCCCAGGCGGCGTCTTTATCCGGAAGGTCATCTTCCTTTACTGTTAATTCTCCGTTATCCATACAGATTGGAGACATGGCTCCATCTTCAGTCTCAAAAACACCTTCCTTGATAAAGAGATTCTTGCTAGTCATATTGAAGTCGATTAAAATGGCACATCCGTTTGTTTTGCGGAATCTAGTGTGTTCGCCCTCAATCACAAGTTTACCATTTCCGTGGACGATAAAGTGCGGGACGGGATTAATAAAATTTATTCTAATATTTCTTAGAACCCAAATTTCATCATCCGGGACTCGAATGTCTTCTCTATAAGCAAAGCCATACTCATTTACCTCTTCTTCGCAATCCTGCATCATATATTGAAACAAAAGTGGGTTTTTGTTTTTTAGAAATCCGCAAAACTCTACTGCGTTATTAAAAATAGTTACGGTTCTCGTGTCGTCTTCCCCATCACGATACAAATCTTCCTCCGCGGTTGCATGCGTCGTCAAAGGAATCGACAAGGCAAACAATATTGCAAAAAGTATTGCAAGCACATATGTTTTCTTCATTATTACCTCCGTATTTTTTGATGGAGGGATTATAAAGGAGAAATTATGGTTTGACAAGTTTTTTATGAATTTCACAGACAATAAGCGGGACGAAGAAAGAAATGGCTATGGTTATTATTAGCGCAACTGGTTTTACGGGAACGGTTTTTGTGAGAACAGAAAGCGGACCGAACATGACAAGACATTGAAGAGTGATTGCGGCGATAAATGAAAGAATAAAAAGCGGGTTTCTAACTTTCATTCGCTTAAAGATCGATTCATAAGTTCCGCGGACACTAAGTGCATTGGCCCACTGAACTACAACCATAGCCGTAAACGCAAGGCTGTTGGATTCTTCGTGAGAAAAATGACTAGAAGCAAAATAATAAATTGCGAGTGTAATGATTGCCATAGTTGCGGACATTACGACCATACGAGAAATTAGAACTTTAGAAAGGATTGGTGAATTTTTAGGCTCAGGTTTTTGGGACATGAACTCTCGTTCGGGTGGTTCAAGACCGATAGGAATAACCATGAGGGTATCCGTGACCATGTTGATCCATAGAATTTGAATAGGTAATAGAATTTGAACTCCGGAAATCAGGAGAGCAGCAAGAGTAATTATAACTTCTCCGGCATTAGTCGCAAGAAGATAAACTAGCATTCTACGAATATTAGCAAGAATAACTCGGCCTTCTTTCATAGCTGAAACTATGTTGGCGAAGTTATTATCGAGTAGAACCATATCGCCAGCATCTTGAACGATAGAGGGGGCATCGCCCATAGCAATTCCAATATGAGCATTGGTAAGAGCAGGAACATCATTCACGCCATCACCCGTCATAGCGACGATTTCCGATTTTTTAATAATGCTCAAGATTCGGAATTTGTCCTCAGGCGTGACGCGGGCAAAAATCGATGCAGCTCTTACACGGTCTTCTAAATCAGAGTCGGGTATATCTCCGAGTTTTGAGCAATCTAGGACTTCAGAAAAATCTTTGCAAAGCCCAAGTTCGCGACCTATCGCAAAGGCGGTTTGAGCGTGGTCTCCGGTAACCATTTTAACTTTAACTCCAGCGGTATCTGCTTGTTTGATAGCGTCAACCACTCCAGCCCTGACCGTGTCGGCAATTGCAATAAGTCCTTCAAATTTGAATTTATCATTCTTCGTTAAGCGCGTAAGTTCGTTGATTTCATGATTAATGTTCGCACTAGCAAGAGCAATGACTTTGAATCCTTTATTGGAGAAACTTTCAAGTTCAGACTCGGCTCTTTCGCGGTCGGTTTTTTTCATGGACTCACACATAGAGAAAATTGTCTCCGGAGCCCCCTTGATAACAAGATGTAATTTTCCGGTTTTATCTTCAAATAAGTTTCCCGAGGTTTTTAAAGTTTGATCGAAAGCATATGTTTTTAATGGTTTACTATCTAATAAATGCGGTTCTTCGTCTTTGATATAATTCCAAATTGCGAGATCGAGTGGATCGGTCGCCGCGTCGAACGGGATTGCCGATTCAGAAACAACTTTATAAAAACTTTCGTTATTCTTTTTTGCCTTAGAGTCGGTTTTAGGATTCCAAAAATCGCGGAGAGAGAGACGATTTTCCGTCAAGGTTCCAGTTTTATCGCTCGCGATAGTGGAAACGATACCGATTGATTGGATAGCACGTAGTTCTTTAATAAGCGCATTGCGCTTCGCAAGACGAACTGCCCCAATAGCAAGGATAATTGCGGTTACAATCGGCAAATCTTCAGGGACGGCGGAAACTATCATGGCAAGCGTAAACTCGGTAGCTTCATAGAATGGGATTTTATCAACTAGTTGAATTATCAAAACGGCGACAGCGACGATTAAAATTATAGTCGCAATGCGAACGACAAGCTTATTAATCTTCTCTTGGATTGGAGAAGTAAAAATCGCACTAGAGGCAAGAGAGGCGATTTTGCCATATTCGGTATTGTCTCCAGTTGCAGTAACAAGGATTTTCGAGTTACCAGTAATCACGAAGGAACCAGAAAAAACCATATTGCGTTGTTCGTAGACTTTCTTTTTTCCGGAAATTGCCTTTGCATCCTTAGCGATAGATTCAGATTCTCCTGTAAGCATAGCCTCGTTAGTTAATAGGCCAGACTCCGTAATTATTCGGCCGTCGGCAGGGATGCGGTCCCCCTCGTGCAGGATAACGATGTCGCCAGGAACAAGTTCGCTCGCATCTATTTCGACTTCTTTTCCGTTTCTTAGGGCGGTGATTTTTTGAATAGTTTTTTCTTTAAGAGAATTAAGAATTCTTTCGGTCGAAAAGCGTTGGATATAAAAAACGCCAATATCGAGGGCGATATTAATAGAAATTACAATAACCTCTGTCCAAGATTTTTGGAAGATTGAAAGAATAAGAGCGATGAGAAGAATTAGCATAAATAGGTCAGTAAACGGTTCAATGAGTTTCTTCCAAAGCGGGGTAGTTTGGATGTTTAAATTATTCTCGCCATATTTTTTTCGACGATGAAGAACTTCTTTAGAAGAGAGGCCGGTTTCTGGGTCGGATTTAAGATCGATAACTGAATCTTTGACGGAATGATTATAATAATTAAGCATAACTTAATTATACCACAGCCGCACGATTCCTTATGTCGAAGTAAGAAATAAACTTAGGCTCAAGAGCAATTTCGGTATTTAATAAATCCCAGTCATTATTTGTTTCTTCAAAGAAGACTTGTTCGGATTCCGTGTCAGCTTTAGAGTCAAAAGCGTAACGAGTCGCAGGATCGTAGTTTGCGAGATATGTTATACCTTCCATAAGATCAAGCGTAGCAATTACATCGTCTTTCGTCATGCCAGAATAGCGTGCAAGGATGCCTTCTGGAGAAGTATCGAGAGGATTCTCTTTATAGTAATCGGTATAAAAGGCGGTAACAGCGTCGGTTTTAACGGAGCCGGTATCGGAAAGCCAACGTTGATCCTCGAGGAAGCGTTGGTGGATTTTGTTTTCGCACCAATATGGGTTTTCTTCGGAAGCGACACAGTTAGCGCCGGTCGTCCAACCCAAATTGCTTTCTTGTTGAACTGACTCAATAATCTGCATGACGTCAGAAGCAAGCGGAACAAGACTCAATAATCCTTTTGCGGCAGATTTAGTGCCTCTTAGAGATTCGGCAATATTGGCGTCGGCAATGCCCCAGGTGGATACTCTTTGTCCGCAATACATAGCATACTTAGCAAGACGAGAGTCGGGATGGATAATATAATTTTCTCCTCCCTTGACTATTTGATTATGATTAAGTTCATATTCTATGACGTCAGCGGGACTATAATCTTGAGTGGACATGGTAGTATTGTCGGTCATAAAGAGAACATCACAGTATCCATTGCCTTGAATGTGAATACTATCTAAGAGAGGACAATCTCCTTCTTTGGCCAGAACACCTTCTTTATTCATAAGATCCGTGGTCGCGGCAGCGGAGGCTTTTGGAAGTAACTTAGAGGAGTAGCTATTGAATAGTGAGCTCATATTTCTTAAGACAGAACCAACACCCGAAGAGTTCGCAAGCGGTACGAGACTATAAACCATGCTGCCAAGAAAAGTATATTGAGAAGTATAGTCGAATGGTGAGCGAATTTGACGTTGATACTCAGCCTCAGCCGCAACCACGGTGTTTTGTTCTGCCCTGAAAGCCTTAAAAGCATTCTCGCCTCCCGGAGATCCGCCACCGGTCTGAGCATTGGCAGAAAGAGTAATGTTTCCTCCGGACACAAGGGCATCCCCGAGTGCCTTCCCCGTCCATTCCGTCGCCATATCTTCAATCATAGATTTACCAATTTTGAGAATGACATAGTTAACCAGTTGCGGAACGACTATTATGGCCGTCACTTTTACGGCTATGCCTACGATCGCTTTTACACTTATGGCACCGATAGAAACCGCCCAACCTACTGGATTAGATGCAGCAGCAACAATTGCGGCGGTCGTAATTGCGGCGCTCGCAAAAGCTAAACCGCCCTTTGCGTAATTGCACGTTTTAAAGGCGTCCAATAGTCCCCGACCACTCCCCGCAACGCTTTGGATAAATGATTCTACTGGCCCATTGCTCGTATTATTCGAGCTAAATAGTATGTTTTCTGAGTTATTAGCTTGAACATCAGGATCATTGTTAGGGTCAATAGCCGAACCGGTCATGAGCGAACCGATTCCAGCAGAGTTCATAGCAGATTTTCCAGTTTCTTCATCTTTGGTCGTTAGGCGGTTGTTATACTCGTTCATAGCAGCAGCATCATCGCTATAACCGGCTTGAACTCTCTGCACTGCTTCGATATACCCAGAAGCAAGATTGATTTTCTGAATCCGTTGATAGGTCGAGGCAAGGGTCTGAATGCTCATAAGAGCTTCTATTGCGCCACAGAATATATTAGTTCCAATCTGGGCCTTGCCAATAACGTTGGCGGCTTTTTCTATCTTATTATAGGCTCCTTCTTGTGCGATTTTGGTTTGTTCTTCTTCGCGCATTTGATTGACACCAGAAGTTGTTTCTTGAGTTTCTTCATTATAGGTTTCATACTCCTCATCCCAACGTGCTCGACTCCCAGTCATATTATCGATATCATCGATCTTGGAACGTGCAACGGTAGAAAAAGCTTCTGTTGTAGCTTTAGCAGTAGTTTTGGCCGTAAAATTAAACCAACGCGAACGAGTGTACCCATGATAATCTTCGGCGAGACCAGACAGAGCATCTGCCCAACCAGAATTCCCTCCCCGCCAGGTTTTCGAGGCGGCGGTATAGGCAGTCTTGAATTCTGAGTCGGCCATGGCGTCTTGAGTAGAAATACATGCAGGACTTTCGAATTTGGCCGAATCTCCTTCGGGAAGGATTTCCCTTATATCGTTGGCAGGAGCGGCACCCTGGGCAATAACTCCGGTCGAAACAACGCATTGATATTTTCCGTCTTTCTTTTTATAAACAAGAGTAGTAGAGGTTCCGTTGTACTCTTTCGAATAAATACCAGTGTTTTTTAAGGCTTCCTTTTGATAGTCAGTAAGTCCAAAAGCGTTATCAAATATTGAGGAATCCGAGGCTGACAGCTGGAGATCGAGCATATTGTCGGAACGAATCGTGGAAGAAATCCCGTTTATATTAAACTCCTCGATTAGCCGATTAACTACAGCAAAAGGCATCATAGCCTGTGCAGCAAATGCCATCGCGGCAAATCCACCTATAGCGACGAGAATAACGACGAGCGGAGCAGCTTTTTTGAAGGAGGTTTTTTTCTTCCTAACTTCAAATGGGTTGTTATTTTTTCCAGACACAGAGTTGACGAAGGTATTTTCTTCAGCGTCTCGAATATCAGAAATGCCGCCTTCTTTTGAAGAGTTGTTTTCTTCCTCGATTGAGGCAGATTCTGCATTTCTTAAGTAATCGGATCCTTCATCCATTATTAACTATTTTAACATATGAGTTATTTTTTGACGAGTTATTTTCTTCCCGTATTAGGGGCTTTTGGAATAATAATTGTTTTATTTGATGTTATATTTTTACAAACGGTTTCTCCGCGATAGCCGTTCGAAGAGACAGGAGCAAGGCAAATGGTATTGTCTTTTTCGAAAACGAGGTCCGTTATCTCAATTTCGTTTGTATTTGTATAACCCATAATCTCATCATTAATAGTTAAAATAGCAAATTCGCCAGTATTACTAAAAGATAATTTGGCGCTCGAAGACGACGTTTTATCAATACTTATGTTTGATATTTCTGAAACTATCGGCATGCCGACATTGACAGTACCAGCACCATTGTCCGAATCGATTCTCTCATTTAAAATGAAAAATGCATTGTGTTCTATTTCATCATAATCAGTCAAGAATTCACCGTTCGTGTTTCCCGTTAATTCTTGATAGGATTCTCTATTTTTTTCTGACGATAGAACAAAAATCTTAACTGGATCTATTTCGTAACTGAGAATTTTAACATCGTCAAGAGTAATACCATCACGATCCGGGTTTAGCGCCGGGGCGTCCGTAATAATTAGGACATTTTTATTAGCGCCAGCATCCCAGTTGACTTCCTTCATCATATTGTATGCGCCGGAAAAAGCAGATTCAGGAGTATCGTCGCCACCCGAAAGCTTAATTGATTTGACGTGGCTTTTAAAGTTTTCCGCTGTGCATGTTGAGAAATCACATAATTTCTTGATTCCGCGTTCGCTCAAATCTCCGAATGTATACAATGCTACTTTTCCATTTTCAGAAAAAACTTTTTCGGCTGTTTTTATCGCATCGGATTCATATTTATAGTACATTGGCGACATCGAGGCGGTTTCGTCAAAAAGAATAGCAAGGTTTTTTCTTGGTTCAGCTTCAATTCCAAAATACATATTGTAGACATCTTGAGATGCAGCAGTGTAGGCGCCTGTATCTTTATACGAGGCGTGACCAGAGAACCATCTATCGAGGTCTACAAACGTACTACAAATCACATCGTGAAATTGGCAGTAGGCTTTTAGTTTTCCGTCATAGCCACTAGATGGTTGATATGGAATGTATCCACCAAGAATGCCTTTGTAGGCATAGCAATCTGGTACATTGGCACGATATGGAGAATGGGCCGATTTCCCTTCGCTGCATGCAGGAGTCGTCAAAGAGATTGGGTTCAGTTTTCCCTCGGGTAAATATAGTTTCGGGTCGCCAAATGTCAAGGCGGCAAAGATTAATGAAGGATCGAGGCTCTGCAGAGAAAGAGATACAACTTGTGCGCCTTGAGAGTAGCCTGCCATTATCACTTTAGAATTTGGGCAAACTTTTTTGTAGTTTTTAATGAAATATACTGCTTCTCTTGCACCTTCTTTGACAGATTCGCCATAAGAATAGCTTTCTCCGGCGGAGATATAGGCACCGATTGACGTTGTGAACCTTTGCCAAGTTTCTATCCCGATGCCTGGTGACGGATAAGAATTCCCGTCATAGCCGCCTTCTTTTGTGCCGAGTTCATAAATACTAATGGATGGCTCATCGTCGCCAAATGTGCCCAAGAAACTATCTGTAAAACGTTCATAGTTTAGAGAACCAAGTTCAGCTCCAGATTCGCGCGCATATACGAGTTTTATGTTTGTGCATTCAAAATTCGGATCATTGGAAAAGTCCGTTGTTTTTGATGCCGCGTAAACTCCGGATAAGTTCGAAAATGCTAGAATTAATGCACAAGCGAAAGCTTTATAGTTTATTTTCACTATTTTAAATCTATGCAAACGCATATTTACCTCCTTGAATTAAGATAAAGGTACATGATGAAATAAGAATTAGCAAGCACAAGAGTATCAGTATGTTATAATCACAAAAACAAGGAGAAAAATGGAAAGCGAAAATAAGAGTTATCGTGGGTTTCCGAGAATTTTAACCGACAACAGTACTACGCAAGGGCAACTTGAGTGGGATTCCTATTTTATGGGAATAGCAAATGAGGTGGCAAAAAAATCAAAAGATCCAAGTTCAAAAAACGGATGCGTAATTGTCGACGAGAGAAAGAGGCCGGTTTCATTCGGGTATAATGGAACTATACAGGGGGCCGATGAAACAAAAATGACGCTTACAGAGCGTCCAATGAAATATTATTTTGCAATTCATTCCGAAATGAATGCGGTACTTTTTGCCGGGAGAGACTTAACCGGTTGTACGCTTTATAATAAGATTGCTACTTGCGAAAACTGTCTTAAATATTGTCTTCAAGCCGGAATTAAAAGATTTGTATACGAAGAGCTTAGAGTTCATTCTCATGGAACGGATGGTGTAAAATCGATGACAAATATCGATACAGATGAAGCCGTTATAAGACTTTTAGCAGCGTGCCCAGACGTCGAGACGTTAAATATTACCAATGGAAAAACTTATACTGAAGATATTTTGGCGCAGTATAAGCCAGGAACAAAAGAGCGCGACCGTCTTTTGAAATGGGTTTAATTACCAGATGATTTTTTCGTAACCGTGTTTGGTAAGAAATGCGTTTGTCTTAGTGAACGGGCGAGAGCCGAAGAAGCCTGCGTTCGCGGAAAGAGGCGATGGGTGAGCTGACTCTAGAATCAAATGTTTGGTTTGATCGAGAAGTGTTTTTTTGGAGCGCGCATCTCTTCCCCATAAGATAAAAACTAGATGCGGGCGGTTTTCATTAACATATTTGATGACATTTTCCGTAAAAACCTCCCACCCTTTTCCGCGATGAGAACCAGCCTTATGAGCTTCTACGGTAAGAACGTTATTAAGAAGCAATACTCCTTGCTCAGCCCAGGATTTTAGACTTCCATTGGCGTTATGATGACGATAATCAACCTTATCAAGTTTGAGCGAGGGGTTCATTACCATTAAATCGTCATAGAGTTTTCCTAAATCGGAATCAATTTCTTTATAAATATTGATAAGTGATGGAGGAATTTTCTCGGATGATGGAACAGAAAAAGCGAGACCTTCGGCCGCGCCAGGAGTATGATATGGGTCTTGCCCGAGGATTACGACCTTTATATTATTTAAATCGGTTGAAAACGCCGAAAAAACAAGTTTTTTGGGCGGAAAGATAGTTTTTTCTTTATACTCGTTAGATAAAAAGGTAGAAAGCTCCTTAAAATATGGTTTTTCAAACTCTGATTCTAAGAAAGCTTTCCAAGATTCGTGCATTATTTCTTTGCTTTTTTAGCTTCTTTGCGGAAAAGATTATGAACAAAATAGCCAAATCCAAAGCAAACTGCAATAGCGCTAATGAGCCCACCCAAGACGGGGATTAAGCCAGCTAGCACAACGATAGTTGTACCAATTGCATATTTTGCGAGAACTGGCAATTTTTCTTTTTTAAGGAGATGTTTGTTGAGCAAATCTCCGACAATGCCACCCGTAATCGACTTAGCAAAGTAAGCAATCAATCCGTAGAATACGATAGTGACGATTCCAAGAGGAAGCCCGACCAGCGTAATCATTACGAAAATTGCAGCAAGAGGGACAAACAGTAATAATCCAAGCCCAAGCGCAAGATCTTTCCATGAGCTCTTGAGCTCAAAATCATCAAGAAGCTTTTTACTGAATTTGGAGGCGATTGCAACTATTATGATGGTAACGATAAGTCGGCCGAGTAGGAAGAAAATCGTGGTTTCAATTTTAGCGAGTATTATATTGGTAGTAACGGTAGTTTTAGAAGTTGAACTTCCTTTATAGGCTTCAACGTAAGAAACTGACAATTCGTCAAATCCGGTAATTTTAGCATCGTCATTATAAGATAGTTTTCCGCCAATAGACGATTTGCCTTTGATGATAATTTCATCGGCAGCAATATTAAGATCTCCGTCTATCGTAACATTTTCTAAGACAACTCGACCTCCACCTACAAAAGCGTTTCCATTCAAATTTGTTTTTATAAGTACGGTTTCACCGGCCGCAAAAAGGTCACGACCTATCATAGCATCATCGGTTATTTCTACGGCATTTCCAGCAACAAATAAATCATTTTCTATTTTCCCGGAAATAGATAATGAGTTACCGGCAAAGAAGCCATATTCTGCGTTTCCAGAGAAACCCACAAGATTTCCGGCGAGGAATTCAATACCCTTAACGCTATCTTCGGATTTGATTTCGTTCCCAGCGAGAAAACGGGAGTGTGGGACCGTTTCTTGAGATTCTATTTTGCTATCTGCGTTGCCATAGCCTTCGCGAGAAGGGTTGGAGGAAATAAGAATAAGCGGGTTTTCTGCACTTTCTCCGGATTCTTCCGTTGTTTCGGTGCAGTTTAATTCTTCGCTATCTTCCCCTCCACATGCGTAGACGGGTGAATAGTTTGCCGCATATCCTAATGTTAAGACTGTCAATATGCCAAGACAGACCTGTGATATGATGTTTATTTTTTTAGCCATAATACTCCTTACATAGATTATTATAGACTAAAAAGAATAAATTGTTAAGGCTATTTTAATTTTTTCTTTAACAATTCAGACACCGTGGCCGGGTTAGCTTTGCCCTTTGACTCTTTCATAACTTGCCCCACTAAGAAGCCAAGAACTTTTTCTTGTCCAGATTTATAATCTTCTTGAGCTTTTTTAGTGGCCGGATTTCTCAAAACAATGTCAATTATCTTCTCAAGCGCAGCAGAATCGTTTTCCTGAATTAGATTTAGCTCTTTAGCTAATTCCTTGGCGGTTTTTGAACTATGCTTTTCTTCAAAAAGCTTAATAAAAAGTTCCTTGGCGGCGGTGGACGAGAGCTCTTTTTTTGCTTTCATTTCTGATAATTCGATGAGCTGAGATGACGATGGGAGACGGTCGTTTAAGAGGCTCGCATTTTCTTCAGCAAGTAAAACCGACGCGAATAGATTAGAAATATAACTAATATCTTCTTTTCGATCCGTTTTCTCGTCAATTTCGGCAAGTCGGCGCATAAGTTCAGGGTAATCAAGAAGTATTTCAAGCGTATCGCTAGCGATTACGGAATGAAACTGCCTGCGATAATCATTAGCAATTGATGGGCAATTATCATATACGGTCCGAATAAATTCATCTGATAAATTCAGAGGAGGCAAATCTGGCTCTGGCATATAACGGTAATCTTGAGCATCTTCCTTGGAACGCTGTGAAGTTGTTTTT
>JAFWKB010000059.1 GCA_017511405.1 Candidatus Saccharimonadota bacterium | reverse complement strand
AATTCGTAGACTTCTTTAGCTTTTTCGACAAGCTCGGGCTTGTTTTTGAGAAGTGGGGAGACGCAGAATTTATAAGGCGCAAGAGCAAACGGGAGTTTGAGGACGGTGCGAGTTTCTTCTTTTCCTTCAACTTTTTCTTCAGCATAGGCATTTGAGAGGACGGCAAGAAAAACGCGCTCGACGCCGATGGACGGCTCAATAACATGAGGAACGAAAGCCTCGCCGGTGTTTTTATCGCGATATTCCATCGATTTTCCAGATTCTCGTTCGATGTTTTTTAAATCGAAATCAGTGCGGTAGGCAATCCCCATCAATTCTTCTTCCCCGTTCGGGTAATTGAACATGACGTCGATTGTGCGTTTGGAATAGTGGGCGCGGTCGGAAGCCGGGACCTCATAGTCTTTTAGACTCGAACTTTCAAGGCCGAGTTTTTCTTCAAGGAAGAAATGATATTCTTTGGAAATTTTATCAAATTCAGCTTCCCAATCTTTCGGATTAATGAAATATTCGATTTCCATTTGAGAACACTCGCGATCGCGAAGGATAAAATCGCGCGGAGAGATTTCGTTTCTGAAGGCCTTGCCGATTTGAGCGAGACCAAAAGGAAGCGAAGGATAAATCGTATCGACAACATTTTTATAGTTAGTGAAAATTCCTTGGGCGGTTTCAGGACGAAGATAGACGACGGAAGCGGAGCGGTCAGTATCTTCTGGAAGGACGGCGCCGACATGAGTTTCAAACATCATGTTAAACTCTCGAATCGGACCCCAGTCGGTTTTTCCGCAGGTCGGGCATTTTACGTTTAGGGCGAGAAATTCTTCGGTTGTCACGGACTCGTTAATTCCGTCGGCGATTTTATCGGCGCGAAAGCGGCCATGACAGGATTTACACTCGACGAGCGGATCAGCAAAGGTCGCGGTATGGCCGGAAGCAACCCAAGTTTTAGGATTCATCAAGATTGCTGCGTCAACACCGAAAATATCGTCACGTTTTTCGACCCAATAATTCCACCAAAGATTCGTGATGTTATTTTTCAACATAACGCCGAGAGGACCAAAATCCCAGGTTCCGGCGAACCCCCCGTAAACATCGGAGCCTGGAAAGATAAACCCACGACGTTTACATAAGCTAACTATATTATCCATTTTTGACATATATATATTATAGCATATACGTCAGGAGAAGGATTAAGACTTGTAGGGATCAGATTTTGGGAAATCTTCAGGTTTAACTGGAGGCTCTTGTTCGGTTTTAGGACTGAAATAAGTTGGGGAGTGAGAAACCTCGACGGATTCGGAGATATTTTCAACGTTGGAAGATTCGGTAAAATCAGCATCAGACTGGTCGAATTCGTAAATTTCGGCACGCTTGCGGATTCTTTCTTCGATTACGAAAGCACCAACGGTGATTATGGCGATTATATCAGCGAAGATGATAATGTTGACAGGTTTTAGAGTGCCGTCGCTATTAGTGAATAAACCAGTGTCAGGAACGGCGGGGGCATTGGATTTCATTAATATTTCATAACTAAGCGAATCGTGACCAATAATTCCTTCTTTGAGAGTTTTTTCATCTACTGTGTACTCAAGTGGTTTGTTGCTTTCGAAGACATTTTTTACATCGGTAACACTATAAAGACTAATCTTCTCATCTTTTTTACGCATCAAGTCAATAAGTTCATCAGTAGAGAAACTATCGCCGTAAAATTTAACAACCGACGCTTTTCCTAGAAAATCTCCGGTATCTTCATCGACCGCGGTTGCGGAAACAATTTTCATGTCGGTATAAAGCTTAAAGGAATAAAGTGGAGTCGTTTCGTCCTCTGAGCCATAAAGATTAAACACGGGCATAAGATTTTTTCCAACTATATCTTCGGTTGACTCATCTGATAAGTCGAACTCAATAACTTTCTCCTCGGAAGTATTTGTCAACCAAGAATAGTTTTTATCTTCGGTTAGTTTCCATGGCTGAGTGGACAAAAATTTGAGCGCGGTGACGTCCACAATATTCTTTTTCTGGTCAGTATCGTCCGATTCAGGATTCTTCTTTCCAAAAGCAAATCCGATTAGTATGGCATCATTTACTT
>JAFWKB010000058.1 GCA_017511405.1 Candidatus Saccharimonadota bacterium | reverse complement strand
CGTTTCTCGCATAGCTTTAAGAAGATTAATCGTGCCGTAAATATTGTTCTCGTAATACTCGAGCGGTTTTTCTACCGATTCGCCTACGGCCTTTAGCCCTGCAAAATGAATTACGGCATCAAAATTATTCTCCGCAAAAACCTCCAAAGTTTTTTGATAATCTTTAAGGTCGACTTTGTGGAATGCTGGCTTAACCCCTGTAATCTTCTTAATATCATCTAAAACAGATTCCTTTGAATTGTCCAAATCGTCCAAGATTTCAATAGAATAGCCGGCTTTAATAAGCTCGACAGAGGTATGCGAACCAATATACCCAGTCCCACCCGTTACTAAAATCTTCATTTCGCTCCTTCTTATTTTTAATTTTGTAGATAATATGGTACAATAATAACACATATGAAAAAGGACTCCACACTTCTTTCCCGTATTTTTCTTATTTTTGGTGACATCCTTGCAATTTCATTTTCTTTTTTCTTCGCCTATTATTATCGCACTCATCTTGATGCTCGCCCCTATTTCTTCGAGTCTGACCTTAAAAGCTTTATTCTGGAAGTCGCCTTCTTAATTCCGATTTGGATTATTATTTTGGCCTTCCTCGGTCTCTATTCGAAGAACATTCTCGCACGTCATTCTCGCGCAAGGGAATTAGGGCATCTTTTTATCGCATCAATCATCGGACTAATGGCAATTATTACTATTGATTACTTGGGGGAAGGTGACCTTTTTCCGGTTCGCACAGTGGCGCTTTACTCCCTTATCCTTTGTTTCTTATTTTTAGCTATTAATCGTACGATTTTTCGTCTAATCCGTGATCATTTTTTTCGCAGGAACAGAGGTACTCTGCGGGCAATTATCATCGGAAACAACCCCAATACAGATTATCTGGCCGATTTCATTTCTTCTACGCCCGAATCCGGATATCGACTCGTCGGCATTGTCGCTAGCCGCAAATTCTTTCCCAAAGATCTCCTAAAAATCCAATATTCTTCGCTTAAAGATGCCCTTAGGAGCGCTAAACCCGATGTTATTTTTCAGACCGACGAGCGTCAAACTGAGTATGTCTACAAAAAGTCCATCGAACGACACTTACTCTATTACTTCGTCCCGAGCGAAACCTCACTTTCTTCTCAACTTGGTCAGCTGGAACTTATTGGAAATACTCCTGCGATTCGCGTTTCCGCTACTCCCCTCCTTGGAAATGCTAAATACGTTAAGCGTTTTCTCGACATCGTCTTCGGATCAATTCTCTTTATTTTTGCTCTAATTCCAATGATTCCACTTTGGATTATAATTAAACTCTCCGACGTCAAACAACCAGCGATTTATTCGGAGATTCGCCTCAGTCAATTTAATCGCAAGTTTAAGATTTACAAGTTTCGTTCAATGAAGCCAGAATACTCTGGTATGTCTCCCGAAGAGGCTTTCAAGAAAATGGGCAAACCCGAGTTGATAAAAAAATACCGTAAAAATGGTGATTTTCTTCCTAACGATCCTCGTATTACTAAAATTGGACGTTTTATTCGCAAAACTTCTCTTGACGAACTTCCACAACTTTTTAACGTTATAAGGGGTGATATTTCTCTAGTTGGCCCCCGTGCTCTTGTCCCTGGGGAACTACGCAGCTACGGGGATCGCTCTTTGCTTCTTACTGTAAAATCCGGTTTAACCGGTTTTGCTCAAGTTTCCGGTCGACGCAATATCTCTTTTGAAGAAAGACGCTCTCTTGATCTCTATTATATAAAGAACTGGTCGCTCTATTTAGACTTTCAGATACTTCTGCGCACAGTTAAAGTCGTTTTGCTACGTGAAGGAGCAAAATAAGTGAAGGTCGCAATCGTCTGCGATTGGCTTACAAATGTAGGAGGCGCTGAACGTCTCCTGAAATCCATTTCCGAGCTTTTTCCAGATGCTCCAATTTATACCTCGCAATACAACAAAAAGAAAATTGACTGGTTCAACAATTCCGACGTTCGTGTAGGCTGGCTCCAACTCTTCCCGTCGGGCTTCCGTCGTTTTCTCGGCCCTTTGCGTCAAAGTTATTTCAACCACCTAGATCTCTCTGAATACGAGCTAATTATTTCCGTCACTGGAGCTGAGGCAAAGTCCATCAAAAAGGGAAATGCGCTCCACCTCTGCTATTGTCACGTTCCTACTCAATACTATTGGGGATTAAAAAACGATTACCTTAAAAACCCCGGCTTCGGAATTCTAAACCCGCTCGCTCGACTTGGGCTAAAAATCTTTCTCAAACCCCTAAAAAACGCAGACTACAAAGCAGCCCAGCGCCCAGATGCTTTCATTACCATCTCTACATACGCCCAAGAACAGATAAAAAAATCCTACGGCAGGGAATCGACCATCATCTTTCCGCCAGTGGCTGTGGAAAAGTTTTCCACAAGGGAATTATCCACAAGTAGGAACACAATCAAATCACAAAAAAATCAAGTCCAAAAAACCGAACAAAACAAAAGAAACGGGTTTATCACTACTTCTCGTCAAGTAAACTGGAAACGTATCGACCTTGCGATTGAAGCGTGCGAAGCGCTCAAGCTTCCCCTTATAGTCGTAGGAGAGGGGCCAGAGCATAAAAAGCTCGTTAAGCTTGCGAAAGGTTCTCGCCTTATCAAATTCGTCCCTTTAACAGATCAAAAAGGCCTAAAAAAGTATCTGGAGAGTGCCGAAGGTTATATTTTTCCTTCTCTTGAGCCATTTGGTATCGCTCCTGTCGAGGCTCTCGCCTGCGGCTGCCCGGTTATCGCCTACGGAAATGGTGGAGCTCTCGATTATGTAATTGATGGCGAAAACGGTATCTTATTCGGAAAGCAAAGCGTCAATTCCCTTCGTCAGGCCCTTAAAAGATTCAAAACAATCAAGTTTGACGAAGAAAGAATCAGAAAAACCGCCCTTCCCTTTTCTGAGAACCAATTCCAAGATAAATTCAAAACATTTGTAGTAGAAAAAGTCAAGGAAAAGAAGGGAATCGAACCGGAAAAAAGTCAAGTTAAGCCATCTTCACTTACGAATAAACCCGAGCTAACCCCGACCATAATTAGCAGCCAACAAAAAGCAACTCCTGTCAAGAATAATAAAACAATAAAACCGAGAAAAAACAAATCCACCTCAATCCCCTCTCCTTCAATTGTTACCTCTCCCGTTCCTTCCTATAAAAAGATCATTAAACAGCCAAAAACAAAACCCGCCAAGCCAACGAACGATTCTAGGCCCGTTCGTAAAAGCGTCGTCGCTCCCGAGGTTAGTACCACATTTACATTCAAACCCGCCGTGAAAAAAATCGATCAATCTAAGAATAAGCCCACAAACTCAATTGATTTAAGTTCCCCAGTTAAGAAATCAAAAACTCGTATAGAAAAAAGAAATCTCCAACTCGAGAAAAAGCACCATCTCGAGGCCCCGAAACAACCTCAAGAAAAATCAGTTGCCCCCTCTGATGATACTCCCTCGGAATCTATTTCTATTAATTTTTCATCCAGCAAAACAGATGATCAAAAAGATAAAAAACCTCAAAAACCCCAAGATAATCAAAATTCTCAAAAGGAGAAGGAAACAAAAAAAGATGAAGAAACAACAATCCAAGTCTCCTTTAAATAAAGTTTGCTTAACTCTTCTCTATCTCTTCCCTGTTATCCTCTATTTTTCTTACTATCCAATTCTACTTTTGCCCCTTAACTCTGATTCGATGCATCTTGAACTTTCCCTTCCGCTCATCTGGCTCGTTGTTTTTACTGTTATCTCAATCGTTTTACTCATCAAAATCCGCCGCCCTCATAACCCTTCCAAAAAAATCCTCTTCTCTTTGCTCTTTTTTCCTATCTACCTTTCCCTCTCTATTTTTTGGAGTAAAAATCCTCTCCGCGCAGTTTTAACTGTAGGTATTCTCTGGTGCCTATATATATCAATCTATGCAATTGTTGTAATTTTTACAACAATTAAGAGATTCGACAAGGAAAAATTCCTCAAATTCTTCCTCTTTGGTTCTCTCGGAGTTTGTTTGTTCTGTTGGCTTCAGTGTATCTTAGATATATTCGGAGTCCCAAGGGAATTAACGCTTCTCTGTCGCGGCTGCACATCTCAAATGTTCGGTTTCCCTCATCCTTCCGGCTTCGCTATCGAACCTCAGTTTATGGGCAATCTTCTTATTGTTCCAAGTCTACTATCTTTATATCTCTTATTTTCGCATAATCATTCCCCAAAAAGTACTTTCCCTAAGCGTCTCTCTCTTCTTCTGTCCTCCGTCTTCATCTCAACGTTGTTTTTAACTTTTTCTCGTGGAGCAATCTACTCCTTTCTTGTTGCGACAATCTTTCTCTTAATCATTAATCTAATTAAGAAAAACCACCATTATTTGATCTCGTTGCCTATTATCGTGATATGTTTTATATTTACGCTCGTTTCTCAAGGCGTTTTTTCTCAACTTTCGTATACTAATGATACTTTTCTGTCTGGAATAGATAAAACTGTCTCTCAACTGTCTTTAGGAATTATTAACCCTGGTTTTTCTCGCCCCAACCCAGGAAACGCCGAACCTGAACCCTCCTCCGACGTTCCAGAAGACCCCGGAGAAAACCTCTCTGTTTTTTCCGGCTACGTCGAAGAATCGACCGATATTCGCCTAAACCTTAACTCCCTCGCCCTCTCTGCAATTGCCTCTCCCGAGCAAGCAATCTTCGGTTTTGGGTTAGGCTCTGCCGGCACTATTCTTTTTGAACAAGGGAAAATCGCTTCTAAGCTAGAGATAATCCAAAACGAGTATTTTTCACTTCTCTTAGAAACTGGAATCCTTGGGCTTACTCTGGCCGCCCTTAGTCTAGTAATAATTATCTACGTCGTCAAAAAATCTTTCGCCCTTCCCGAAAGATTCCTCCTCTACTCAATTTTTCTCGCATTTTTGCTGTCCCTCAACTTTTTCTCGGGACTCCCCAACGCTTTACACATCTATCTTTTTACGGCTTTTGTTTGTATTATGCTTCCTCGGTCGCTTCACTCTTCTCGTTCTTAACTTCTTCTTTTTCTTTTCTTCCAAACACGAATTTATCATAAACTAGGAAATTAATCACCATCACTACTGCAGTCAACAATACAAATATCCCCGTACTTTCTACAAAATCATAAGAAAACGGGATATGCAAGAACTGGAAAATATTAAACGCGAGCTTATACAATGGATCAAATATTTGCATATCGAAAAACGCCGTCAAAAGTGGTCTCACCGCAAGAGCCGAGACTATATTCCAAACAAAAAACTTACCCACTTCAAGCTTCCCTACTTTTCTCTCTTTCCATGTAAACCTAGAGTGGAGAAAATATCCAGTAATAACTCCCACAGCCCCAGAGATCAGTGTCGCAAAGGGAAGCAAACGCTCCTTGAATATAGTTAAAGCTAAGATTTCGTAAACGCCATACCCAATCAACGTATTAAGCACTCCGAATACAAAGTATTTCCCCGCTCGTTTCTTCTTTGTCGTCATATAATTTTCTCCATTACTTTCTTTACTTTTTCAATATCATCTGGCTTATTGTGGTAACCCAAAGAAAACCTCACCAGTGGCGGCAGATGTCTAACCTTATCTAAATAATAATGCGCGCAAAAATATCCTGTCCTTGCCATAATCTTTTCCGCCCCAAGAGCCTCTCCTAATAGATGCGAATCAATTCCTTCTACGAAGAAAGACATAGTCGGATTCGCCTCTCTGTTTACTAGATGTACTTTTTCTCCACTGCTAAGAAACTCGAACAATTCAGTATAGTTCTTTTCGAACTCTTTATGTTCTTTCCTCGTTCGCTTCTCAATCCAAGAAATTGCTTCTCCGAGTCCAATTATCTCCCCCCAAGCTTGAAGTCCAGATTCGAATTTTGTATAGATGTGATCGGGATTTTTTTCGCTAGAAAGTAAATAACTATCCTTATCAACATCGTCCACCATCCCCCCTCCAATAAATGAAGTTGTAATATTTTCCAATAAATCCTTTCTGACCACCATCGCCCCCAAACTTGGAGCATAAAGCTTATGGGCAGAGAAACAAACTGCGTCCGGCTCAGTTTTATGTAATATATCTACAGAATGAGCCATGGCTTGAGCTGCGTCAATTATCACGATTCCACCTTGACGATGCACTTTTTTAATTAAATCATTAACATTTAATAGCTTTCTTCCGTCGATATTCGATGCGCAGTTTAAAACCACGACCGCCTTAGAAAAATCCTCGTCCAAGGGAACTGATCCGTCTTCGTTTCTAGTCAAAACTTTTCTTGTTAAGCCATTATTTCTCGCAAATGTCATCGTAGACAAAAACGGGGAATTATGTTCTATGTCTGTTGTAATTACGCAATCAAACTCAGAAGCGTCAAGTTGCGATAAAAGCAGATTTATTCCATAAGTTGTATTTAGAGTGAAAGAGACAAAATAATTCCGTTTAGAGAATTTTAGATATTTTAAAATCCTATCTCTAGTTTCTTCGACGCGTCGATCTGTCTCAATTCCCCACGGATATTTTACACGCTCACCGCACGAATTAAACTTTTGATAATAATCGCAAACAGATTTAATTACGGGTGTCGGCCTCAAACTTTGGCATGCCGCATCTAAATAAACGTCTCCCTTTTCAAGATAATCGAAATCATTCATAAAATCATTATACACTATAATCTTAAAGCTGTTATAATTATCTCATGGTATGTATTGCTGCGTTTATTATTCTTGGCTTAATTGGTATTTTTGTTGCAATTATTTCCATCTTCAAGCGTGAAGTTGGACGAGCCTATCTAAAGGTTATGAAAAAATCCTGGGGCTGCGTTGGTAAAAAAGTTCGTTTACAAAAATGTGACACAAATTTTAAGGACGATGTGAAGAATGCGCTTCTTAAAAAAGTCATCCTCAAAAAACCTAATCTTGTTAAACCCCTCTCTATCCTAATCGAGGTTGGCTCCATCGTCATTGTCGTAGTTTTTGTCTGGGCTGTTCTGACCTCAGTAAAGTCCCTACTTGCTCTCTGGACGCTCGGAACATGCAATGTTGATCGTCCCGCTTCCTGCACTTTGAGCGCTGAAGCTTGCTCTCTCGGAGATGACGAGGCAAACAAAAATCTATTAGAAAAAACTGGCCGTTGGTTTACTGAATGGGGCGATATTTTTGCTGCTATTCCGGACAGGCTTAAGGTCTGGCAAGCAGAAGATTATTATATTTCCCCCGCAACTTTTGTCGACGCTTCAATACTTGACGATTCTAAACAATCTCCAAGCGATGAAGCTCCTTATGCATTAGACATCGTCGATCCTGGTTGTTCGGCATGCATGATGTCTTTCCGCAATCAACTATCTTCTGGCTTTTTTGAGAATTATAAAACTGCTATCTTGCTATATCCAATTAAAATCAACGATACTGACTATAAATTCAATAATTCTAATCTAATCGCAAGGTATTTCTATGCCTCTGCCCTCTTTGACGAAGATAAAACCTCCGAGGATCAACGTAATTTCGGGCTCAAAATCCTCAACCGTATCTTTACAGAAAAAAACGAAGACGGAGTCATCTATCAAAGTTATCTCTCCTCGCTCTCTGAAGACGAAGCGAAAAATGAACTCAAGACCTGGCTTAAAGAGTTCGGCGCATCCGAAGAGGAAATTAAAGAAATCTCTCGCCTGTCAAAATCCGACGAAGTCAAATTGCTTCTAGAAAAAGTTAACAATATAGTCAATGATCAAGTTCATATCAAGGGAATCCCTACGCTGATTTATAACAACAAGAAACACCTAGGTCTTTATGAAAGCTAAATTTCTCCCATTTATACTTTTTGGAATCATGTCTATAAATGTTGTAAAAAATACAACAATACCAGTTTCCGCCGAAGGAGAAGAAAAAACGAACCTTTCCGAAGAAAAGCGTGGGCTAATCTCTCAAAACTGCGGTACGATTCGTCAAAGCCTCAAAAACCTTCAGCGTGCCGATTCTCGTGCCCGCATTTATTTCGGTTCAATTTATGAGACTGTCTCCTCGAAATATGTTACCCCACTCAACCTTAGATTGGTCAAAAATAACATTTCCTCGGTCCCTATGATTAATCTCCAGACTTCCCTCGCTAATTCCCGCTCTAAATTCTCTGCCGACTTTATTGACTATTCTAAATCCTTAGAAGAATTAATTGTCTTAGATTGCCGACTTAACCCTGATAGTTTTTATGAGAAACTTTTAGAAACCCGCAAAAAACGCGAATTTGTTGCCTCCGACATGAAAACCCTTAACGAGCTTTTAACGTCTTCTTTTGACTCCGCAGAAAAAATAAAGGAGAAAATTCATGACTAACCCTACCGACGTAAACGATGTTCCTTCTAACAAAAAACCCAAAATCCCTAAGTCTAAACTATCTTCCGGAAGTCGCAATCTCCTTATCTTAGGTCTCGGTTCAACAATCATCACTTTTCTTTTCACTTTTATTACCCTCAAAATCTACCATGATTCCGGGGATATTTATCTCGACCGCTCAAGACCAGGATTTCTCCCGGAAAAAGAAGAGGCTGAACGCGACAAAGATAATACCGACTATTCCTTCCCGGATTCTGGAGTGCTCACAAGCAAAGATATGGACGAATATCTAGAGAACCTCGCCGAAGAGCTCGATCGTCTCAACGATTTTTCTTCGGATCCCTTCGGTCCTAAACCGTTATCCGATGAATCGCTCGGTATTTAATCTTCGGCGAAATGTTTCCTAAGCCACAAATCCCCCGGTCCCGCCGTCATCAATAGAACTAAATATCCCTGTTCTAAATATTCTTTTAATCTCAAAAATAGTTTTTCATCAAACTCGGCGCTTTCGCCAACCTCAAAGTTCTCCAAACTTTCTATAAAATCCTCTGGCTTTAAAACTTTAAGGTTGGGATTTTCTCGCGTTAAATAAGTCGGCATCCAAAACAGCTTATCTGCTCCAAGAAAGGCTTTTTTATAGCCTGAGAACACTTCATGTTGCCTTACGTTCTGGTGTGGCTCATAAACCGCCACAACGCCTTTAAAGCCGCATTTTCTCGCCTCTTCATTCGCTACTTCAAGCGTTGCCGCGATTTCCTCAGGATGATGCGCATAATCAGAATAAACACCCGCCCTTATCTTTTCCATCCTTCTTCCGACGCCAGGGAAGGTATTCATAATCTCGATCATATGTGCTTCAGAATAATCTCCCCCAGGAAGCTCACCGCTCTCTTCTAAATCCTTTACAATCTCCTTGACCGCCTCAATCCCGAGCCCTAAATCAAATCGCCTTATTTTTCCAGATACGGTTATTTTTGTATCGAGCGTCGTTTCTGCAATTGTTTTTCTACTTTGCTTAATAAACTGCACGAACGCGGCCTTATAATCTTCTTCCGTCGGATAAATATCCGGATGATCGTAACTTACAGAGGGAATAATCGACAAAAATGGATGATAATAAAGAAAGTTTCTATCATACTCATCCGCTTCATAAATCAAATATTTTGAGCCACTTACATATTTCCCCGCTCCCTCAAATCCCAACGTCGTCCCCACGAGCCAAGAAACTGGGAGTTTAAGTTTCGTGCATAAATACACAATTCCTGCTGTCGTAGTCGTCTTCCCGTGCGTGCCGGCAACCGCCACCATTTTCAAGTTCAGACGATTAACCAAAAATTCTATAAACTCATCGCGTTTGGAAACTTTTATGCCCAACTCGTTCGCTTTTTTTAACTCAGGGTGGTCCTTAGGGAGTGCGGAAGTATATACGAACCAATCTACGCCTCCGCTCCTAAACTCATCTTGCAACATTTTTCCATCCTGCGCGCCAATCTCAACTTTTATACCTTTATCTCTCAACTCCTGCGTTACAGCCCCCTCATTTAAATCCGTGCCGAATACCTCAAACCCAGCTTCTTTTGCCATCAACGCAAGCGGGCCCATAGCCGTTCCGGAAATTCCAGAAATAAATATTCTCATATCTTTATATTATACTCCAATCGTGTTATAATAAAACTAATTCATGGGTGGAAAAAACATAAAATCGGTTAAACGTTCCCTATACAGGCTGAAGGCTATTAAGACTTGGCAACTTTTCCTAGTTTTTATTCTCTTCGTTTTTGCTTCTGCTACTCTCTTAAGAATTGATCATATCAAGATGACGACTCTTCGCTCAGAGGTTTTGTCCGCCGATGAAGAGGGAAATACCGAGCTTCTTTCCGAGAAACTTAATGAACTAAGAAATTTTACAAGGAAGCATATTGTTATTAATGTCGTCGACGACAATGGCATTAAAAAGATGGAATTTGGCACCGGGGTTTTCTATCTAGAGAATAGCTATATTCGCGACGCCACCGCCATCATAAACCAGGCTTCAGAACAAGAAATCGACGATTCTAATCCTAATGGAAATATCTACGCTGCCGCCTCCGCCGTTTGTCGCCCGCTCGCAATCGCTAACGGTTGGGCCTGGAATAGCCAAGGATATCTGAACTGTTTTACGAACGAACTCGCCAAATATCCCGCAAGCGCCCTTTCTGAGGAAAATATCTCAGTAACTATTCCTTCCACAGAGCTTTATCGTCACGAATTCCTTTCACCGATTTGGGCTCCTTGCCTTTCTGGCTTTGTAATCTTGGTTACCGCCGTCATAGGTGTTGTAATTTTTATACGCTTCCTTATCTGGCTCGTCCTCGAGATTACCTTAATTATTTTGAAAAACCCGTAAAACCCCTTGACACCCCTGTCCAAAAATAATATGCTAAAACTACAATAATTAAAGGAGGATTAAGCTAATGGCTTATGAACATACTAACAGCAAAGGCGTGAAATACTATCTTCACAAGACCGAAGTTACGCTCCGCGGTGGCAAGCCTCAGACGATTTATTTCTTCACTAAAGACGCGAATGGTGGCAAAGGTACTCCTTGTGATTTACCTGCTGATCGTGAAGTCAATGAGAATCCAAGAAACGGTTTCCTAACTTTGAAGAAAAAAGCCTAAACTGTTAGCATAAATAGTTTACTTAGGTACATACAATCCACCTCGTCTCGACCTTTGTGCGAGGCGGATTTTATTTTTAAGATAAATATAGTATAATGGCAGAATAACCTAATCACGGGGGCATAGCTCAGTGGTTAGAGCAGTCGGCTCATAACCGATTGGTCGCTGGTTCGAACCCAGCTGCCCCCACCAGATTTTATTTAAATCGGCAAAATGGCCGATTTTTTAGTGATAAAGTCCGTTAAGTGCCCTGCAGATCCTAGGGTGCTATTTTGTACCAATTTTACACAAAAAATGCGTCCGAAAACGCATTTTTACCCCTATAGAATCGTCTGTTAATACTCTAAATAATTATTCAGTACAAGTTACGCTTTCTTAGATTCTAGGTATGCTTTTATAAATTTCTCAGACGGGGAATAAAGATTATCTGGTAGTTTATCCAGTGAAAACCATCGCCATTCATCTTCGCTCTCCGGTTCCATAACCTTAAGCTTG
>JAFWKB010000011.1 GCA_017511405.1 Candidatus Saccharimonadota bacterium | reverse complement strand
CGTCGGAGGGTAACATCTTTTCCGCCCATATCGAACATGAGATAGTTAGCGAGAGATTGGGAGGCATGAGAACCGAGTTTGATTTGACCACTTTCGACAACGCGGTCGAGAATTTCTTTAACAAGGTCAGTATCGCCACGTTGGCCGAGGGCGCGGACGCCGGTCAAGATAGTGTCGATATTAGCATCGTTGGCGCGGTCTTCGCCGGTGATTTCTACGAGGCGATTATAGAGGTCTTGGGTTGGGGGGAGAGTGCGGAAATAGGTGTCATATTTTTGAGCGCGAATTTTATCTTCGACGGCGCGAGATTGGGCGGCGTCGGCAGCGATGTATTGGACGTCATTGACGTTGCCACGGGCAGCGGAGAGCATGCGATTATAGCGAGTTAGGGAGGTGGTATCGACGGGGCGATTATATTGAGTGCTTTGGACGTGAGCTTCGACTGCGTCGTTGAACCGATTATGGCGACCAACGGCGTTGTTCCAACGGACGGTTTCGGCGTCGGTCATTTCCATGGCGAGTTCGTCAGCAGCATTCATGATATTGAGGTCACCAGAAAGAAGTTTGGAGTGAGCCTTGGTATTTGGAGTTGCGAGCGAGCTTAAACCGTCGTCGGCGATTTTCTCCCAACGGGTCGAGGCGGCTTTGTGGCGGAGATTTTGAGTTTGGAGCCTTTGGATTTCTCGAGCGCGGCGGGTAACCTTGCCGGTCTCTCCGGTGAGGCGAGAGGCGCGGGCTTGATTACGAATCATGCCGGCTTCCTCATAAATTTTAGTGTCGATTGCGCGTTTGTATTTCCCCTCTTGAAGAAATTGAGCAAGGCGGCGATTGTGCTGATAGGGCTTTGCGTTTTCTCCGAGGAATTTAGCGCGACGGAGAGCGGCGTTGGCGCCGAGGAAAGCTTGGGTTGAGCCGAGAGGTTTTCTAGTGAGACCGTGGACGGCGGAGCTGATTTGACCAGGGAGAGTGCCAGACATTTTGAGGAGACTCCAAGCGGCGAAGAGGGGGACGACCTTGACAGCCATACCGAGGATAACCATGATTGGGGTTTCTGCGGCGGCGATAATTACCCAACCAACAAGAGAACAGGCGCCGAAGAGGGCGGCGAAGATAGGATAGAAAAAGAGCATTTGAAAAAGAGTCTTCTTCCATTTATTAAACCAACCTTCGGTGTTCGGGAGGAGAAAACAGACAAAAGCGAGAGGGCTTATCATGATGAGGAGATAGACGAGAGCTTGGCGAGCGGCAATGGTGATGAAAGCGACGAGGATGGCGAGAGCGGCACCAAGGAGGACGGCGAGGAGAGAGAAGAAAATGTAACCTAGGCCACCAGTAGCGCCAAGGGCGATTCCAACAAGAGCGGCGCCGCCAGTTAAAGCGCCGACTAAGGCGGTATAGGAGAGGCCGGCGGAGGAAGTGGTGGATTCGGCGATGATTCCGGTTGCGGTGATGGAGGATTCTATGCCGGTAAAAAGAGAGCGAATGGAAGCGCCGGCGATGTTCGAGATATCGACGAGGAGAGTACAGATTATGAAACTCAAGTTAATTAAAACGGCGGAAACGACGATTTTAGGGAGAGCTTTTTTGATACCGTAATTGGAGATGCCGGCGCCGGTGATTTGGGAATAGATGACGACAAGAAGGAAAATTACGAAGACGACGTTTGTGATGTCGCGGAAGATAGACCAGACTTGGTGATAGGGGTTGTCTTTGGTGGCAGAGAGGGGGCTGATGATGAGAAATTGTTCGATAATATCATAGAGCGAGTCGGTGATTTTAGCGAGAAAGCCGGTCGCGGGGCAGACAATCCAACCGAGACCGCCGGATTCGTCAGAACAGGTGTTGACGGTTTGGGCGCTTTCGGGGGAGGAAGAATCGGAAGAGGATTGGCTGGAAGAGGTTTGGGTTTCTTGGGTTGTAGTTCCCTCTTGATTGGGAACGGGGTCAGCGAAAGTTGGGGTCGAGAAAGAGGTAGAGGCGACTCCTAGGAACAAAAATAAGCTCGCAAAAAGTGAGCCCACAAGAAGAACTGTTCCCTTTAGTTTTCTTGACTTAAACATAACAGATAGGTATATCTTTTTAATTATAGCACACATAAGCGGAATTGTCAAGAGGAATTAGGGGTGGAAGGGTGATTAGGAGGGGGTGTTTATCGATTGATAAAAAGTTTGTATTGAATCATTTCTCGGGAGACGTAGGTGTTTTTCATCTCATCGGCTAAATCATTGGTTAAAAATAGTTCTCCTTGAGTGTTTAGAGAGATATAACGATTAAAGGCAGGTAAAGTTTTTGCAGACGATTCTAGATAGGAGTAGAAGTTGTCTTTTTTGGAGAGATCTAAACGATTGACAATATAGCTGAGGATTTGATCGACGCCGTAGTATTTTGGTATATCAAAATCAGTTAGAGTGTAATTAGATAGGATTAGGCATTGGGTATTGTATTTCCTATAGAGATTTGTTTTTTCGTCGTTCGTGTTGAAATAGCTAAGTTCATCAAAAACGTTTTTGAGATTGCTGTTGTATAGGTAGGGTAGATGATCGCTTATGAAAATTAGTAAGATTGGGCGTTTGGTTTGTTGAATTTTTTCGTAGAGTCGGCTGAGCTGTTTGTCGGAATTGTAGATCCCCTGCGCATAGGAGCGTAAGGCTTTATTTGAGTCTTCATTAAGGTTGCTTTTTGTAATTTCTATATCGTAGTTGTTGTATTTTGTTTCCGAAAATGGCATGTGGTTTTCAAATGTGGAATAAACACTAAAGAGGTTTTCTGTGTTGTTTTCTATTTCATCTATAATAAGGTTGGTAAGTTTTTCGTCGTTGTAATCTGAGACTTTGTTGTTTCTGGCTAATTCTAGGTAGGTATCGAACCCCATCTTTTTGTAGGTTTTTTCGGTTTGGTAGTAATCTTCAACGAAGGTTGTTTTTGTGTTATATCCGTTGTTTTTTAACGCTTTTACGAGAGAAGGAATTTTTTCGGCGTTTTTAGTGGAATAAAGAGAGTTGACCGGGATATATCCTTGAGGAAAGAAATTCATGCTTCCGCCGGTTAAAAATTCAAAGGCAACGTTTTCCGACATACCACCGTAGGAAGGAGAGATGGTGTTGATAAAAAAGCCTTTTTCTTTGAGCGAATTAAAGTTTTTGGTAATTTTTTGATTGAAACTTATTTCGTCTAATTGATCTAAGTCCCAAAATGATTCGGAAAAGATTATGTAGATGTCGGGTCTACCGAGTTTTATTTGTTGGCTTGGTATTGTTTCTGCTAGGAGTTTTTCGACGGTAGTTTCATCGTAGTCTTTTGGGGGATGAAAACTATTATTGAGATAGTTTCCGTATAGTCCTCCAATAAAACCGTATTTTAGATAGTACTGAAGATTGGTCCCGTAGCCGTCGTAGTCTTGAAATTTGTTGTTGTTTGTAAAGACTTTTAGAAAAAATGCTTGAGTGTTTGAGAGTGGCATAAAAAGAATCATAAGGGAGACGATTCCAAGGCCTATAATCGGAATACGATACTTTAAAGAGTTTAGAGATATGTTGAACTTTTTCGCAACAAAAAGTATGAATAATAATACGCCTCCAAAAGCTAACATGATTAGAATAAAGATCAGAATAGATGCAAGAGAGATGTTTGCTGTAATGAGTTGACCTAAGTGTCCGAGTTTGGTGAGAAATTGAACGTCGGTTAGATAAACTGGTTCGTTTGTGATGAAGACTTTGATTTGATTTATGATGCCAATTAGAAAGCTGAGTGAATAACATACAAGAAGAGCTCTAAAGGAGCTTTTAAAGATAGCGAAGAAGACTAGAAAAAATAGACTACCGAGGAGCACTACGAATAGAATATTCTCACCTATGTCGTTAGCGTATTTGAAATTAATAAGAAGGAAGAATAAGTCGAGAGGAATAAAACAGGTAGCGCCAAGAAAAAGAGAGAGGAAAATATTTTCGGGCAGGTTTTTCTGTTCGGTGAAGGCGTTCTTGAGATGAATATTGTTTTTAGAATCGGTTGACTCGTCTTGCATAGTTGTCTTTTTGGATTATTATAACAAGAATTGTCTTTATTTTAATGGTAAAGGGTGGTTATGAAATTGAGGCGAGTGAAGCAAGCGTTTGATTTATTAAACATTGTACTATGTGATATAATGGGGTTATGAAAAGAAAAGTTCTTTCTTTAATTATGACCCTTTTGATTGGGGCGGCATCGCTTTTTCCGGCGAATGCTTTTGCGGCAAAATGTAATAAGAGCACGTCATTTTTTGGTCTAAAATCTTGGTATTCTTATTTGGAGACGACGGAAGGAAAAAGCAGCACAGGGAGGGAGACGTGTGAGATTAGCCAAAAGAACTTTGAGGGAGACAAGCTCGTGAGTTCAGTTTGGAAGATTGTTTTAACGGTTTTGAACGATTTATTCTTTGTGGCGGGGCTTCTTGCGGTCATTTTGATTGCGTATTCTGGTTTTAGATATATCACTTCGGCGGGGAATCCGGGAGCGGCGGAGGCGGCAAAGAAGACGCTTACGGGGACGATTGTTGGGCTAGTAATTGTATTGTTGGCTCAGGTAATTGTTAATACGATACTCGCGATGATGAACGCGGGAGGAGGGTTTTAATGAACTATATAAATGATTCTTTAAATAAGATTCCGAAAACAGATACGGAGACGTTTAAGACAAATGCACTTTCTTGGTTTTTTGGGATAACGGGGATGATTGCGGTTGTAATGATTATTGTATCGGGACTCCAGATGTCGGCTAGTTCGGGAAATCCGGGGGCGGTTCAGAAGGCGAAAATGACTTTGATCTATTCAATTATTGGGCTTGTGATTTCTGTTTTGGCGTTTTCTATTGTGACGTTCGTGATGGGAAAAGTGGGGTAGGAGAATGCGGGAAAGAATAAGAAACCTGGTTTTTGCGATTTTGATAGGAGCGCTTGGAGTCTGGGTGGTGAGTGTACCGGTTTTTGCGGCGGATCCGATTTGTAATGATAAAAGTATAAATAAAGAGCTTCGAGAGGCGGCGGGGTGTAATAACAAAGATACGATTAAGAAGCCGGTCGTGAACGTGGTGAACCTTTTGTTGTATCTTGTTGGCGTCGTAACGATTGTGATGATTATCGTGTCGGGTATAAAAATGACAACAAGTGCGGGAAATCCGGGAGCGGTTCAAAAGGCAAAGATGACTCTTCTTTATGCGATTGTTGGGCTTGTGATTGCGATACTTGCTTATGCGATTATAAATTTTGTGCTTGATTTTACGACAAAGAAATAAAAACCTTTACACTCATGGTTATTTTTGTTATTATGAAGGTAACTTAAAATGAAAGGAAGGAATAAATGAGAGTATCAGAAAAGGTTAAAACGCTTGTGTTTGCGGGAGTTTTGGCAGTTGCTGGAATGGGGATGGCGGTTTTGCCGAGTGAAAGTGCATATGCTGCGAATACTAAAAAAGCTACTACCAGTAGTGGTAGTTCGAGTAGTACTCAGGGTGAGATTGAGAATGGAATGAAGGCTGCGGGATGGGATGAAGGTGATCAACTAGACTTAGAATCGACTGCAGGAAGGGTCGTGAATGTACTTCTTTATATTATTGGTATCCTTGCGGTGGTGATGATTATATTTGGTGGTATTATGTATACAACTTCGGCGGGAGATCAGGCGAAGGTTACCAAGGCAAAGAATATTATTCTTTATGGTTTGGTTGGGCTTGTAGTCGCAGTTTTGGCTTATGCGATTGTGAATTTCGTACTTAAGAGAATCTTAGGTTTTAATTAGAAAATTGGATTTTTGTATGGCCTGGTCTTGTAAAAGGCCGGGCTTTATTATTATGAAAATGGTTTTTAAAAGATATTTGTTTTCTAATGGCTTAATAGTGGTGCTGGGATTGTTAATTAGGGTGCCAGGGATTAGCGTCAAGACATCTGAGTACACGCTTTTTGGAGTTGTGGTTTGAGGGGCTTATGTGTCTTTTTTTTGTTTGGGCTAAGAGGACTACCTCCGGTTCTTCATTGGTATTTATTTATAGGATGGATTTATATAAGAGTTATTTGGAGGAAGCAAGAGGTTCGAAGATGACGAAACTATCATCGGAATAAATTTTTTCGTAAGAAGGATTATTTTCAAGAGTTTTAGCGAGAGTTGAATTGTTAGCGAGAAGGAAGTGGGTTGGCGAATAGAGAGAGATGAGTTCCTCATAATTTTTGTCAGGGTCGGAGGGGATCGGGTCGGAGTTTTTCGGGTTATTAGTTCCCTTTTTGTTATCGGAGGAAAGTGATGAAGCATCGTCAATTATTTGGTAATCTACGAATAAATCACGATCAAGGTTTTTAGAGAATGGTTTTGTATAGATATTGACGCGAGAGTCCATAAAAACGGGGATATCATTAAAGAGTATGTAGGCACCTTGGTCATATCCGTTGTAAAGGCGGATAGGAAGAGAGGTGTTGATTGCACGAGATTCGGCGAGATT
>JAFWKB010000057.1 GCA_017511405.1 Candidatus Saccharimonadota bacterium | reverse complement strand
GATTTTATCACTTCCGAATCCACTCTTCTCAAAGATTCCGTCCGCGAACTCCAACTCCTCTCTTGGAAAAAGATTAATTTCGAAGAAAACATCATCACCGAAAGCGCCGCCGAAGAGCTAATCCGAGAAAAACTCGGCCTAACCTATTTTGATTTTGTCGACAATGAAGAAACCCCTTCTTTCTCGGACGGTTATTATCCCGCACTCCTTCAAGACTCCACCGATCAAGGCTTCTAGTTAAACCACTACTACATAATAGCTCGTTTTCTTCCAGAGCTCTCCGCAGCCTTCCTCTTTCGTTTATGATGTCGGGCTATTACGGCTGGCTCGGTGGTGGTCTCTTCAATAGAGGTACGTACGGCCACTTCTGGTCATCTATGCCTGTCAACTACACAAATTCACGGTACTTGTACTTCTACTCCACTTTCGTTGGCCCTAAGAATAACACCTATAAGTCCTACGGTTTCCCTCTCCGCTGCGTCGCCCGATTTCCTTGCACCTTTTCCTTCCAGAGCTCTCCGCAGCCTTCCTCTTTCGGTTATGATGTCGGGTGTTCTCTACTGGGTCAATGGTATTCTCGGCAATAGAGGTACGAACGGCTACTTCTGGGCTTCTACGCCTTACTCCTACACGAGTTCACGGTACTTGAACTTCCGCTCTACTAACGTTAGCCCTAAGTATAGCGGCAATAAGCCAGACGGCTTTACTCTCCGCTGCGTCGCCTTCCAGAGCTCTCCGCAGCCTTCCTCTTTCGGTTATGATGTCGGGCATTCTCTACTGGGACAGTGGTCTTCTCGGCAGTAGAGGTACGGGCGGCTATTTCTGGTCATCTACGCATTACTCCTACACAGATTCGCACTACTTGAACTTCTACTCCACTAGCGTCTACTCTAAGAGTGGTCGCAATAAGCCAAGCGGCATAGCCCTCCGCTGCGTCGCCTTCCAGAGCTCTCCGCAGCACGCCTTAAAATCATCACTAAATCCAGTAAAATCCTTGTTTTTGAGAAGAAATAAAGTATAATCAAATTATTGAGGGCAGGACCTGCAGTGGATATATGCGGGACACCGCCCTCTCTTTTCTTGCACCTTTCCTTCCAGAGCTCTCCGCAGCCTCCCTCTTTCGGTTATGATGTCGGGCCTTCTCTACTGGGGCAGTGGTAATCTCGTCGTTAGAGGTACGAGCGGCTACTTCTGGGCGTCTACCCCCTACGCATATACCTATTCGCGCTACTTGGGCTTCTACTCCACTAACGTCACCCCTAAGGATGGCGACAATAAGCCAAGCGGCTTTACTCTCCGCCGCGTCGCCCAAAGTTCATCCAAGATGCGTGTCAAGTCTTCCGAATCGTCCGCTAATAATGTATCCCGGAGATAGTACGCCCTATGCGCGTTTGTTAATGGCGCATCACGGAGCTTACGAGCGAGTAATAGGTGCGTGACCCCCGTAACGACGGGTGGGCACGACACCGGCGACATTGACAAATGCGCATAGGGCAAAACCCGAACGGCAACATTAGCGGATGTTTGGAAGATATAGTGTATTTGGGCACCTTTCCTTCCAGAGCTCTCCGCAGCCTCCCTCTTTCGGTTATGATGTCAGGCTATTATGATTGGAACGGCAATGCCGACTGGGGCGCCAAGAATAGCTATAGCCGCTTCTGGGCGTCTACGCCTAACTCCTACACCTATTCACGGAGCTTGTACTTCAACTCCACTCTCGTTTACCCTAAGGATAACGACAGTAAGCCAAGCGGCTTAACCCTCCGCTGCGTCGCTCGTCCGTCCGCTAATACGCCCACTAAAAAACCAATTTTTCAACGTCGGTATCCCACCCCCCCAACAAAAATCCCTATTGATTTTTTACGAACTTTGTGCTATAATGAACATAAGGAGTATTTTTTACTTCTTGTAACTTTCAAATCTGTTTTTAGGAGGCACGTATGGTCAAAATATCAGATAGCTCTGTAAGTATCATCGCACCCAGAAACTGCAAACTCATTTGCTATTCGACATCAAAGGACGACAGCATTGACACTTTCTTTCAGTCAGTAATTACTCCTTTCGTCCCCGAAGGACCCAACTCAGACCAGCTTAACGAACACTTTAAGAGACTCTTAGAGGGAAAATCTACGACATGTGACTTGAAAGAAATTCAACTTTATAACAATAAATTTGAAATCATTCAGAGCTGCCATCGCGGCGGCACAAGCCCGCGTTGTTACTCGAATACTACTACCTACCGTGACAACAACGACGACTTCACTCTTGGCATCGATATTGTCGACACAAATAACGGACTTGACGAAACCGAACGTTATGTTATTCTCTTTACGCCTACACTGCTCAACATTGCCGTGATTATGTCGGAAGCAACGAAAACAATTTGCGTCAACCTCGACGCGGCCGCCTCCTAAAAACACATTCACGCACCCTTCGGGGTGCGTTTTTCATCGCGTCCGGAAGAATTACACATAATGACCTTGGTTTAAAATACTGCACAAGCAAGCTCACGATCGTCAAATCGTAATGAGCTTGCCAAACTTCGATGCAGACATCTTTTATGAATGTACTGGAATTAGAGTAGAACAAACCTTGACCCACTAGATAGTGGGCCTTTTTTATTTTGCAACAAAAAAGACTCGAACGAGCCTTCTGCATCTTGGTGGGCAAAGAGGGAATCGAACCCTCACTCTCTTGCGAGAACCAGATTTTGAGTCTAGCGCGTCTACCAGTTCCGCCATTCGCCCAAACTAACTACCATTTTACTATATCTCCAAAAATATTTCAAACATGTTATAATTAGAAAGCTAAATAAAATAAACGGAGAACCAAAATGTTTGATTTGTCTAAAAATGTTGCCGTTGTCTCCGGAGCCAGCTCTGGCCTCGGGAAACAAATGGCCGAAGCCTTCGCCAAACAAGGCGCCTCACTTGCTCTCTTGGCCCGCCGCTTCGAGCGCCTCGAATCTTTTGCTAAAGAACTTAAAGAAAAATATAATGTCGAAGTTCTTCCCGTCAAATGTGATGTAACCGATTCCAAGTCCATCGACGACGCCGCCAAGACTGTCGAAAAGAAATTTAAAAAAGTCGATATTCTCTTAAACTGTGCCGGTTCCTCAAAAGACAAAGGCGTCCTCGAAATGACCGACGAAGAATGGGACTTTACTATTGCGACTGACGAAACCTCCGTCTTTAAGATGACTCGTGCCTTCGCCAACATAATGAAGAAAAACAACTACGGCCGTATCATCAATATCGCTTCCATGTATGGCCTCGTCGGCAACACGGAAATCCACACCGTCGCCTACCATACCTCCAAAGGCGCAGTAGTCAACTTTACTCGTGCCGTTGCCGCCGAGCTCGCAACCTCCGGTATTACCTGTAACGCAATCTGCCCCGGCTATTTCTACACCGAGCTTACCCAACCCGTTCTTGATACCGAAAGATTTCAAGAATTTGCCAAAACCCACGTCCCTATGGAACGCTATGGTCAACCCGGCGAACTTAACGCCGCGGTGGTTTTCCTTGCTTCTCGCGAAGCTTCCTATGTTACCGGCGCCATTCTTCCGGTCGATGGCGGCTATACCGCAGTCTAAGTTCCGCCCCACAAAAAATCTCCCCGACTGGGGAGATTTTTTATATATCAAGTATTATTGTTTTTTCTCACAACAACAGTCACACATAAATGTACCAGCTATGTCAGAAAGGAAGAATCCAATCACACCACCCACCATCGGGAATAATACGTAAGTGAACAAAGCTTGCCCAATTCCGATAAGCAATTGCCCAATTCCGTCTGCACTTTGTGGCAAAATCCCGTAAAGCAAGGATAAAGCCGGGTTCATCATAAAGTTCCCAGAAAGTCCAAAGTAAGAATAGGACAAAAGGTAAACAACCACTACCGAAAGCGTAAATCCGCCCGCAACAGTCGCAGCAAACGCAACAGTTTTACATTTGTAAGCTTGCGCACGCGCATAAAAGAAACCAACCAGAATAGCACCGAGGAACTCTAAGAATGTCACTACCCAATAGAATCCTTCATTAATCACTGCCATAGCTGGGAATTGCATTTCTGATCCAACAACACTAGCGCTTACGCCAAGGAAGGCTTTAACAATTAAATACCCAAACCAAACCCCAACAACTTGAGACAACAAATAAAGCACACCGCGAATCACCGACATTCTTCTTGTTGCCATCATCCCAACCGTGTTAATCGGGTTAAGTTGTGCGCCCGATAACTTATAAACCGCAATTATGATTGCGAGGAATAAGAAGAATAGATAAAGCGGTTGAGTCATCCCAAGAGTAAAAATCACCAATGCAATAAGCATAGTTCCAAAAACCTCTCCGAGCAACGCACCGTAGATTTTCTTATCTCTGAAAATCGTCAAAATCGATTCTTCGCCTTCATATTTCTTCGCAAAGAACTTTTTGCAGAAAGAACACTTAGACTTGTCGCATTTTTTCTCAGTTTCGGCCTTAGCTTCTTCCTTTTTCTCGACAACCTCGGCTTCAACCTCTTTTGCTTCTACCTTTTCGTCTTTTTCTTCTTTCTCTAATTCTTTCTCTGAAGTTTTTACATCTTCTTCAACAATTTCGTCAGAAGTTTTTTCCGTAATTTCTTCAGCAACTTTTTCTTCTTTTACCACTGGTTTAGCCGATTTCGGCTTTTTTCCGGACTTTTTCAATTTAGCCATAAACCTCCTTTTAATAATATATAACCCACATTATAGCATACGTATGATATAATGGTAAGCATAATTTCAAAAATTGAAGAAGAAAAGGAAAAATACAAATGGGTGTACTCGTAACCAAAGAAGAAGATGATAACGTTGCTTTGACTAATAAAATCAATGCGGATCTTCGTGAAAAAATGTCTAAAACTCAAAATCCCGAGGATGACGACCCTAACTATGACGACGCAGAATACCTTGAAAACTACAAAAAAACCGGTCGCTTTACCTGGGTTTGGTTTATCTTGATCGCCTTAGCGACAGCTTCTTTGATATATATTATACTTACCTAGAAATAAGTGGTATAATATACCTAATATGTCACAGTTAGAAGACCTCAAGCACGAGCTAAAATCGCTCGCTCTAGAATACGCAAAAATTAAAACTCTCCCCCTTAAAGACCGTGGGTCTTTTGGCGCTAAACTCAACGAGCGAAAAACCAAATTACTACAACAAATCAACAAGCTCGAAAGAGAAAACGAGAAAAAGTTTCTCCCTAAAATCGACTTGACCGCCCCTTTTGCCGAAAATTCCCCAAGATACGAATTCAAAAAGGGAACTAAACACCCTTTAACTACCGAACTCGACATTATCTCCGAGATTTATCACAACATGGGTTTTAACGTAATCGAATCTCGTCAGCTCGACGACGAATTCCATATGTTCGAATCGCTTAACTTCCCTAAAGACCATCCCGCCCGCGACGGCTACGATACCTTCCGAACCGAAGAAGGTTTTATTCCTCCCGCTCACACTTCAACAATGCAATATCGCGCCATAGTCCGCTTTAAATCCGACTTAGAAAAATATGGCCAAATCGCTGTCGTTGTTCCTGGCCGTGTTTTTAGAAATGAAGACGTCGACGCTACCCACGAACATACTTTCTATCAATGCGAAGGAATTTTCATCTCTAAAACCGCAAATCTCGGACAACTCCTCGCGACCTGGAAAACCTTTTTCGAAGCTTATTACGGGCAGGCCCTCAATATTAAAACCCAACCTGGTTTCTTCCCGTTCACCGAACCTTCTCTCGAGTTCCAAATTGAAAAGCCAAAGAGTCTCGGCGGAAAGGGTGATGGTTGGCTCGAAATGGGTGGCTGCGGAATGATTCATCCCAACGTCCTCAAAACCGCCGGTGTCGACCCAGAAATTTATAAAGGCTTCGCTTGGGGTTGTGGCATCGACCGTCTTGTCATGCTCAAATACGGAATTAACGACGTCCGCTATTTCGAATCTGGAAAACTTGACTTCTTAAAGGAATTCTAACCATGCTCATATCTCTTAATGAAATCAAAAAACTAGTCGACATTAAAATCTCCGACGAAGAATTATTAAAATTAATTGGCTCTCGCCTTGTCGAAGTTGAATCTGTCAGCGACTGGTCTCAAAAATACAAAAAGATTTATGTCGTCAAAGTCCTTGAATGTGAAGAAATCGAAGGAACTCATCTTCATCTCTGCAAAATCGACGCCGGAGAAAAGCTCAATTCCGAAATCGACTCCGAACACGAAAACTATATCCAAGTTGTTTGCGGCGCCCCAAACGTCCGAACCG
>JAFWKB010000010.1 GCA_017511405.1 Candidatus Saccharimonadota bacterium | reverse complement strand
TTTATAACTATCCTCTGGGTTTTCGAGCAATTTTTCGATAATCCATTCAAGGTATTGTGAGCCTTTAAAGATTATTGTTTCTTGGCCAGTTGTATGCTTTTCGATGTAGTTTAAGGCACGTTTTGGGTCAAGTGTGGTTTTTGGAGAAAAGCCTAATTCCTTAAGGCGTGGTGCGGTATATTCTTTTGTGCGATGTCCAACTAAAATTATTTCTTCGGGTTTTACGTCGGCAATCATATCGGCGAGTTTTTGGTGCTCGCTTCCTTCGATTTCCCCTTGTTCAACAATGTCGCCGATTACGAGCCATTTATGCGAGGCATGGAGCGATTTTGCCATCTCAAGGATACTTTGCATCGATATGATATGCGCATTATAACTTGAATCAATAATTGTAATGCCCTTTTTGCCATAGAAGAAGCTCGAACGACCGGGAGGAAGAGGCATGTCGGAAAAATCTGTCTTAAGAGGGATCTTTAGATATTTCATTAAATCTTTGAGCATGAGAAGTTGGATTGAAATGTCGCGCGGTTGTGGCGAGTTGAAGTGAAAACTTGAGTTCATTGTCCCAAAATCTGTTCTAGTTGGGTAGACGATGTATTTTATCATATCTGATTTTTTATACTCAAGTACACGAGCATCAATGTCTTTTGTGGCATTTTTCATCAATTTCGAATCACCATCAATAAAAACAAGGCACTTGGTATTTTTTGGGAGCTTAGCAAATTCGTTTGTGATTGCGAGATCGAGATTCGGGAATTTTCCTTCTTTGACTTCTTGTTCGAATTGAATTGCGTGGGAACGACCGAGAGAAATCCAAAGAGTGATTTCGGGCTTAAGCCACTCGGCAAGAAAACCCGTTTCACGAGGACGTTCGCCGTCGATTTCGACAACATAGAACTGTTCTTTGTGTTTATAATATAATGCCCGAATTGGTGCAGCAAAAAAGAGAAAAATCCAGCGTAGTTTTGAGCCTTTAATTCCTTTAAGGCCGAGGATGTCGAAGGCGACACCAAAAGCAGAGTTAGCGTCGTGAGAATAGTGCGCAGCGTCCCCGAGTTCATATTCTATCATGTGGAGCATCGTGGTTTTTCCGGCAGAACCGGTGAGGGCAATTATTCTTGGATTCCAGCGTTTTAGAGAGAAATTAGCGAAAAAACGAAAGTATCTCGCCACAATAAAGTATAGCCGCTTTTTTAAGCGCATTACAGTTGTCATGACGTAATTATAACAAAAAACCTGCCGTTTGGACAGGTTTTTATGTTTGTGGTTACATACGAATTTCTGCGTCGACTCCGGCAGGAAGAGCGAGATTTTGGAGAGATTCAATCGTCTTTGGAGTTGCGTTAGAGATGTCGATAAGACGTTTGTGAACCTTCATCTCGAAAGCTTCGCCGCCAGTTTTGTAGACGTGCGGGGATTTGACAACGGTAAAGGTGGAACGTTTGGTCGGAAGAGGAACTGGTCCAGAAACGGAAGCTCCAGTACGGATAGCCGTGTCAACGATTTGTTTTGCGCTTTGGTCAATTACGCGGTGGTCATAAGCGCGAAGGCGGATACGAATTTTAAGACCTTCGTCTTTTTGATTTTTTTCAGCCATTTTTGCCTTTCTCTTTTCTATAACCTCGGATTTTTGCGGAAGAAGGCAAAAGTCGACGAGTTTTTAGAAATTGATGATTTATATTAATAATGCATATATATTATATATGCAAAAACACCAAAAGTCAATGGTTGCTAAAACTAAATTCGCTTGTTATTATAGAATTAATTATGCTTATTGGAGGTCATGTGA
>JAFWKB010000056.1 GCA_017511405.1 Candidatus Saccharimonadota bacterium | reverse complement strand
TTACCCGCTGTTTTTGAGCTCATCGGTGACGTCGGTGCCGGAAAAACTACTTTCGTCCGCGCTTTTGCTCAAGGTCTTGGTATCAAAGAACCTGTTACCTCTCCTTCCTTTTCAATCTCTAACCGCTATTCTTTTCGTTACGATTCTAAAACCCCGGCCGAACTTATTCATTATGATTTCTATCGCCTCGACGACCCAGGTCTTATGTCTTACGAACTCGAAGAAGCTCTTTCTTCGTCTAACTCCGTTGTCATGATCGAATGGGGCGACTCGATAAAAACTCTTCTCCCTGATAATGCTCGAACTATATCAATCAAAGCTCTCGACGACGGCTCCCGTGAAATAACCTTTACCAAGAAAGCTAAAAAATGAACCTCTATCTCGATACCTCCTCTCCGAACGCTATTCTAAAGCTTAACCAAACAGTCTATAACGCCAACCTCGACCGTGAAATGGCGGAAAAACTACTTGCCTTTATTGAAGAAAAACTTGAAGAAAACAACAAAACCTGGTCCGATGTTAGCTCGATTACATTTTTCTCGGGCCCTGGTTCTTTTACGGGCCTTCGTATCGGCGCTAGCATAGTTAATACTCTTGCCCATGAACTTTCCGTTCCGCTTTTTGACCACAAGGGAATCGAGCATAAAATTATTCTCCCCGATTATGGTCGCCCCGCCAATATCTCCAAACCTAAAAAATAGCCTCTTCCTAAACTCTCCTTTCTATGTTATAATGCGCTTATGGCTGAATCTCCTGATTTTCTTCATTTGAACAATCGGAACTCTCTCCATCCCCCGATGGAGGACGTAGTTAAGGGCACTCACGCTGAGACGCGTGCCGAGTCTGAGCGCCGCAAACAAGCCGCCTCCGAAGCGGAGATGACTAAATTTGCCCTCAAAGAACCGATTGTCGCTGTTGAACCCCCGAAAAAGTCATCTGTTTGGTTTGCTGTCCTAACAATTGTTTTTCTTATTGCTGCCCTTCTTGGCGTTGGTTTTGGAGTTTACGAATATTTCCAAAACGAAACCTTAAAAACTCGCTACAACGACCTTGAAAAAACCTATCTTGAGCTTAAAGAGCTTTATGATTCTTCGATTCAAAACGCCCTAAAATCCACCCAAAATTCTTCCTCTAAAAACTCCTCCACTCAAAACGCCTTAGATACTTCCGATTGTCTTGAGGAGGACGGCTCCCCTAAGGAAAATTGCTCTGAAGGCTCAACCGCTGACTCAACAACCACAGCTACGGATTCTACGACAAAATAGTTTTGTTTGTCTTCTTGCTTATTTTTGTGTTATAATGAAACTGGAATATTAATTTTTAGATAACATTTGTTAACCCGTTTGCGAAAGTCAAGCCGCAAACAAAACAATTAGAAAAGAGGAAAATGGAAATAATTGCCATTGTCATCGCCGGAGTTCTCGGTCTCGGGGCTGGTGCTGGCGCAATTTTTGCGTATAACAAGAAAAAAGAAAATGGCGGAAAAAATAAGGCCGACGACTTAATCCGAAAGGCTAAACACGAAGCCGGAGACATCGTTCTTGAGGCTAAGAAAGAAGCTGCTGATATTTCTTCTAAAACCGCCGCCGAAGAGGCTGACCGCCGCAAAGAATGGAAACGAACCGAAAATCGCCTTGTCGAACGCGAAAACGCCCTCGACAATAAACTCGATCAACTTGAGAAAAAGACCGAAAAACTTGCTCGCCAAGAAAAAGAGCTTGAAGACCTAAAAACCGAGGTTCGCAACATCCGTGTTAAACAACACGAAAAGCTCGAAAAAATCGCCGGCCTCACTAAAAACGAGGCTCGGGAAAAGCTCCTTAAAATGACGGAAAACGACATCAAACAAGACCTCGTTTCTCTCGTTAATAAGGAACAAAAGGAAATTAAACATGATATCGACGAGGCGGCTCAAGCCATCTTACTCACCGCTATGGAACGTATGTCCTCCGAAGTTACCGCCGACCGCACCATTACCGCTCTTAAACTCCCTGATGACGAGATGAAAGGCCGCATCATCGGTAAAGAGGGAAGAAACATCCAAGCTCTCCAACGCGCCACCGGCGTTGATATCGTTGTCGATGATGCTCCTGGGATGGTGGTCCTGTCAAGCTTCGACCCGATTCGTCGCCAAGTTGCCCGCTATGCTCTTGAACGCCTTATGAAAGACGGCCGAATCAATCCCGCCTCAATCGAAGAAGCTGTTGCTAAAGGCGAAAAAGAAATCGAGAAAGAAGTTGTTCGCGCCGGCGAAGATGCCGCTCGTGAGGTCGGTGTTGTTGGGATTCCACGAGAAATTCTCCATCTTCTCGGCGAACTCAAATTCCGCACCAGTTACGGCCAAAATGTCCTTCTTCACTCTATAGAAATGGCTCATATGGCCGGCATGATTGCTGAAGAAATTGGCGCTGACAAACGCATCGCAAAAACCGCCACTCTCCTTCATGATATGGGTAAAGCCGTCACTCACAAAATCGAGGGGAAGCATGCGGAGATTGGCGCTGAACTTGCTAAAAAATATGGCCTTCCCGAGCCAATCGTTCACGCTATTGCTGCTCATCATGACGACATCGAGCCTACAACTCCTGAGGCCCTAATCGTCAAAATCTGTGATGCTATCTCTGCCGCCCGCCCTGGCGCTCGCAATATCTCCGCAGAGAACTTCGCTGAACGCATGCGCGATTTAGAAAACATCGCAACTTCCTTCCCCGGAATTGACAAGGCTTATGCTATCTCCGCTGGCCGGGAAATTCGCGTTATTGTCGAGCCAAAACAAATCGACGATTTAACTGCCCTTCGTCTCGCCCGCGATATTGCCAACAAAATCGAGGCCACCATGTCTTATCCTGGCGTAATTAAAGTCAACGTCATCCGCGAAACCCGCGCCGTCGAGTACGCTAAATAACCATATAAAAATCCCCTCTCCAGAGGGGTTATTTTTATAACATTTTCTATTCGCAGTTATAAACTTCCTTGCCATCAAAAAGGAGCAAGCCGTCATAAAACAAGGTCTTTTCTTCGCCCCTAGAGTTAGCAATAACGATGAGCTCGCCATAGGAAACCGAATATGCTCCAGAATTTGTCGCAGAAGAACCACCATTTTCCCTATAGGTTCTATCCTGATCAAAGCTAAAGGAGGCACCGTTTTTATTAGTACAAGTCAAATTCATAGCTACTATATTTCCATTCTCATCAAAAGAGTATTTAATTTTGCTAGTCAGTTCGGACTCTTCGGCGTCCAAAACATCTTCTTCGTCTTCCTCCGTGGCTAAATCGGTTGATTCGCCAATAGCTTTATTAGATAAAGAACGGTTGTTTGCAAGAATAATAATCGCAATAAACTCAACAACGCTAAGAACAATAAATACTACGAGTAAGATTTTGGAAAGAGCGGATTTGTTTTGCCCGCCATCATCCACGAAGGGGGCGTCATTCGTTGTCGGAGATATGATAGCTTCGTGCGGCGTAACCGTTGATTGTTTTACGCCTTGTAGAAACTCCTTCTTAAAATCGTCCTGCATAAACACTATTATATTCCGATAATCTTAGAATAACAAGGTTTGTAGTCATGTTTAAATAATGGTACAATAATTTAAGCATGACAAGGTTGACTCGAATAAAGCTAAAAAGTATTGTTTTTGCATTATTTTTAGTTTTTGGATTGTTCTTTGAGCCCTTTAAAACCAATCCTGTTTTTGCTGAATCAGTCGATGGCAAAACAGTTTTAGTGGATGGTGCTTCAAATGCTAGCGGCTCTCGCGCCTATGGCGGTAAATATACTGGGGACAAGAGGCATTACAGTTACGCTAATTATCTCGCCAATACTCATTCCATGAAAGTAAATAATGTTGCGGTCGGCGGAGCGGGTTATCTGTCAAAAAACTATAAAACCGGCGAAGCCATCGCCGACAAGAAGATTATCCCTAAACATCTCACAAGTTCAGTCAAAAACACTAGCTATGATTATATCTTGATTCGCGCTCCGTATAACGATTTAAGTAAAACTGACAACGTTAACAATATTAATCCTCCCTTTGAGGATTACCTTCAAACCATCACGAGTAACCCCAAATGGGCAAAATCTAAAATTGGCCTAATTATCATCCCGCACCCCGACTATAGCCGCTCCAGCGTGAACGAAACTAAGGCTATAGCTTATCTAAACAATATCAGAGAACTATGTAAAAAGTACTCGGTTGAGGTTCTTGATCTTTATAATTGGGATAGCTTAACCAAAAAAGGCGCCGAAGGGAGTTATGATGGGCGTCATGCTTCGGCGGCGGTACAGGATAAAATTGGCAAACAAGCCGCCAGGTGGATGGAAACTCTACCTCAATACAAATACGAAGTCTCCTT
>JAFWKB010000055.1 GCA_017511405.1 Candidatus Saccharimonadota bacterium | reverse complement strand
TCTTAAGAGGCCGCTCCGCTGGCATGGCCCAAGCTTTCTCTGAAGAATCCGTTATCTCCGGCCGCAACCTCTGCAACAAACTTTGGAATATCGCTCGCCTCATCGACTCTTGGGTTGAAGACTTAGAACAAGAAACAACAACCCCCTACACAACCGATTCAATGGGCGAAGATTGGATTTGCCGAGAAATCGACACCTTAAGAAAAACCGTCGAAAAAGACATCAAATCCTATCGTTTCTCCGAAGCCGTCGAAGAGGTTTACTCAACAATTTGGGATAAATATGCCGACTGGTTCCTTGAGAGCCAAAAATTGTTCAAAAATCTCCCCCTCCTAAAGAAAACTCTCGAAGAGCTCTTAATAATCGCCCATCCTTTCATGCCTTTTGTTACCGAAGCCATCTGGCAATCCCTCTCCTGGACTGACGGCCTTCTCATCAACCAAACCTGGCCAGAAAAGCTCAAATTTGACCCAATAAGCGCCGAACAATATGAGCGACTAAAACTCTCAATCCAAGAAATCCGCCGCGTCCTCTCCGCCCTAAAAGGCCAAAAACACGCCCTTAAAAAGACTCCTGGCCTCCTCTATGGCGACGACAGTTTAATCGCCGATAATGCCGAACTCATCAAATTCCTCACTAAAACCCCAAAAATCTCCCCAATCGACGGAGAACCACGCGGAATCCGTCTTGCCGTTGAAGGACGAGAGGTTTACCTTGACGTAGAAAAGGAAATTACTAAATCTTACAAAGAAACTCTCGAGGAACGCATTCTCTCCGTCGGCAGGGAATTAGACGCCCTTAACGCCCGCATGATGAACCCGAACTATGTCGACAAAGCCCCCGCCCACCTTGTCGAAGAAACTCGCCAGGGAATCAAAAGCAAGGAAGCCTTAATTGACCGCTTGAGGCGCGAATTAGAAGTTATTCGCTAACCCCTGTTACTATTGACAAAATTAAACATATGTGCTATAATGGAACCATTAACCTTTAGCGTTATATTTTGTACATTACCAAAGGGGAGGATTTCAAAGATGAAAAAATACTGTTTTACGAACGAAACAATGACTCTAGCACGCGACTTCACGACCTATCACGACAACAAGTTTCACAAACTAAGCACAAAAGATTCCGTCTCCTCAGACGCCTATCGAGTTACATTACGCCGTATCAAAGCGCTCATCGACATCCCGTTTTATGACGTTGAAGCTGGCGACCTCGGCGGATGGATTGAAAGCGAATGGAACCTGAAAAACACAGATGAATTACCGGCCTGGGTTGCAGATGACGCTTGCGTTTTTGAAGAAGCCATAGTCTACGGATACGCCAACTGCGAAGCTCAAATCTACGGAAAGTCCCGTGTTTTCGGAACGGTAAGCGACAATGCTACAGTCTGCGGCAAGAGTTTTGTCAACCCTGACGCAATAGTTGATAACGATTCTTACGTCTATAATGCAGAAATCGTTGCCAACAGTTACAACAGACACTAAACCCAACTCCCTCAATCGAGGGAGCTTTTATTTCGCAAATTTTTCCCAAAGCCCACGAATTCTTCCCAAAGTTCCGTATATGTTCCAAACTCCGCTCCCGCCGTTTCCAGCTCCCGAATTAGCTCAAAAAGCCTCTTTTCCAATTTTTCTCCCGAATTATGCCGAATATATCCCGGAACAACGGGGAATCGCGATAAATCCGTAAATTCCCATGGATGGAAATATGTAGTAAAATATTTTTCTTTTTTGAGTACATTTTTTGCCAAAGCCGAATACATTTTGAAAGGGAACAAGTGCAAAGCAAGCCAAAACATCGGTATTCTCGCTCCTGTCGCCACAGACGCCGGAATTTCTAAAATTCCTCCCTGTTTGCCTTCCTTCTCTAAAGCCCAATACACCTCTCTCTTCACCTTAAAATTATTATATCTCCCCGGAATAAACGCCGGATTCACGCTTGAATCATAAAAATATCCTTGCCGAACAAGTTCTTTATAATTAATCTTCATCATCCTCGGCTGCCTCCAACCTTTGACTCCCTTAAACCCTTTTTCTCCCTTAAGAACCTTCTCTAAAATCTCCTTCGCCTCTTTCACATCTGTCTCCTTCGGCTCAAAATGATCCACCCCGTGCGCCCCCACCTCATGACCTTCCCGAACAATTCTTTTAACCAACTCCGGTCTCTCTTTCGCAAAATTTCCCGTGACAAAAAAAGTCCCTTTAACCCCTGTTTTCTTTAAAATATCTAAAATCTTTAAAAGCCCCTCTCCAGACACCTTTACCCCCTCCTCAAGAGAAAAATCCTCACCCTTTTCTCTCGGAAAATCAAATTCCTCAATATCAAAACTGAGTAAAACTTTTCCTAAGACCTTATCTTCCTTTCTCATAAATTCCTTCCGATTTTTCTCTATCAACCACGTAAAGCGGTCGATTCTTTGCCTCAATATGAATCTGAGAGATATAAAGCGCTGTAATTGACTGAGAAATCATCACAAGCCCAACCAAAAAAGAAATAAACACCGACATCGCAACCGCCCCACTCCAATCTAGCCCCAACGGATCTCTCAAAATATACTGCTGAATAAGTATAAAAAGCCCAAGGAGAAGGGAAAAGCTAGTAATAATAAGCCCAAGCACCCCGAAAAACACAAGTGGCGTCCTCGACATCGACACAAAACTATCTCCCGCAAGCCTCATCAATTTCGGAAAATCATACGTTCCTCTTCCAGCCTCCCGCCCCTTAATTTCCACCTTAATAAACTCCTGCGGATACCCCAACCAATTGATAAGTCCCCTCGTAATCCGATTATGTTCCGTAAACTTATTATATTCCTCCGCCACCTCCCTATCAATCAACCTAAAATCCATAGCCCCTTCGACAATTTCTTTATTTCCCGCCATCTTCATCATCTTATAAAACATCCACGATCCAACCCTATGTTTCGTTCGATTATGCTTCCTAACCGCCGTCACAACCTTCGCCCCCTTTTCCCACCTCTTAATCATCTCAGAAATTGCCTCCGCCGGATGTTGCCCATCCGCATCTATCATCACAACAGCCTCCCCCGTCGCATATCTAATCCCCGCCGCAAGCGCCACCTCTTTTCCAAAATTCTTAGAAAACGCCACGAGTCTCACTAACCCCTTCTTTTCTCGCTCTCGGAAAAGCTCTGTACTCCGAACTCGCTCAATCGTCTTATCTGTCGAGCCATCATCCACCAACACCGTCTCAATCTCATATCTAGCCTCTCCCCCTGTCGCCCCCTCAAGTCTCCGAATTTCCTCAAATAACTCTCCGTCCAAAAATTTCCGAATTCCGCTCCCCTCGTTAAACATCGGCACCACCACAGAAATTCGCCTCTTCCTCATAATACCTTAATTATACCATAAATTTCTCTGCTCTTCCCGTGCTATAATTAACTTATGCGCAAAAAATTTCTCCCATTTCTCCTCTATTCTCTCCCCGTGTTTTTCTTTATTATCTCTTATTTTCTTATCGTTACCTCCGGAGAAGACATCTGGCAAGGCGCTTCAACTCCCGTTAGCATCGTCCCCGACGCTCTCGCCGCCTTCCGCCATTCCGTCCGTCTCGCCGACATGTTCGCCTGGGCCGTTATTAATTTCTTCGATTACATCTATTCTTTCGGAATCGACACTCTTTTCCGCCTCCTTGATGTTGCCGCCGCCTTCCTAATTTTCTATCTTTCGACCTATCTCGTCCTCCGCCGTCGTCCTCGCCTCCGCCTCTCCGACGCTATTATCTTTTCCGCTCTCTTCCTCTCCGTCTTTCTCACCTCTAACGGCCTCACTCTTTATGCCGGCTTCTCTAAAATCCACAACTATCTTTTCATCTGTTTCTTCACTCTCCTCTTCGGAATCCCTTACCTTCGCGACCTCTGGGGTCTCCCACCCCATCCTTTCAAACATCTCTCCAAACCCTTCTTTGCCTTCCTGATGCTCCTCCTTGGCTTCCTCTTCGGTTTCGCTTCCAACGTCACCGCAATCGTCTTTCTCCTCACTCTTCCGTTTTACGCCCTTTATCACTATTTTTCTCTCAAAAACACCTCAAAATCCTCCTCAAAATCCTCCAAATCACTCTCTAACCCCTCTAAAACCCTCTCTAAGCCTCTTTCTCCTCGAACCTTCGTCTTTTCCAACCTAAAATCTTTCATCTTTTCTTGGCGCTTTTGCGGCATCCTCGGGATTCTCCTCTCCATCGCCCTCATGTATCTCGTCGGTAACGGCCTTGGCGATTACGACACTAACCCCGCCTATCTCGCTGTCTGCGACTACCTTCCTTTCTCCGACATTTTCCAAAATCTCCCTCTCTCCGCCCTGAGAATCCTCAAACACAATCTCTATAATTTTGCCCGCTTCCTCTTTCCGTTTCTTCTCGCCTCTATTCCTATCTTTTTCTACCTCTGTTTCACTAAAAATCTCCCCCTCCTCAAAAATCTCAAAAAATCCCTCAATTTCTCCAAAACCGACCGAAATTTCCTCGTCGCCTCTGGAATTTTCATCTTCTTCCACATTTTCGCCCTTTCCCAAATTTATTACCCGACCCGCCTCGTTCTTCCTGCCTATCTTCTCGCCGCCTCTGTTTTCCTCTGGTTCTTAAAGCGTCTTTTCTCCTCAATCTTCCAAAAAAATCCAAAAATATCCCTAAAAACCTCCTCAAAATCCTCCAAATCGCTCTCTAACCCCTCTAAAACCCTCTCTAAGCCCTGTCATCCCCAAACCTTCCTCCTTATCGCCTCCTCTCTTTGCCTCGTCCTAACCATCTCTATTCTCGCTCTCCGTACCTATTTCGCCGTTACTTATCTTCAAAAAGTCGCCCCTGTTTTCGAAGAGATCAAAACCTCCCCCGAGTCGTCTCTTTGCGTTCCTCAAGAAACCGCCTTCTCCCCCTCGCTCCCTTACATCCACCTCGGTCAAGAAGACTTTCTCGTCGATTGGGCCATGCCCCAAACCATCTACGGAAAAACCATCACTTACTGCGAATAATTCCAAAAGTTCATGATAAAATAAAAACTATAAACAAGGATCTATTCTATGGAACAAAAAATCTGTCAAAGTTGCGCAATGCCATTAACCTCAGAAGACATGTTTGCCACCGAAAAAGATGGCAGCAAAAATGAGGATTATTGCAAATGGTGCTATAAGGATGGCGATTTCCTCGACAAATGCTCAATGGAAGAATATATCGAAAAGTGCTCTCAATTTGGCGAACAAGCCGGCATGACAAACGAGCAGATGAAAGAATACTGCACGAAAATCTTCCCAACATTAAAAAGATGGAAGAAAGCTTAGCTAATGGCAAGCACCAAAGATTTTATAGATGATGTTGATGACAAAGAAAAGTTAGCAGAGATAGTTAACCGTACAGTAGAAGGATTATCAAATAAAAAATAAGAGCCCTCGAGGGCTTTTATTGTTTACACTTGGCTGGATCGGCAGGATTCGAACCTGCGAATGCTGGGACCAAAACCCAGTGC
>JAFWKB010000054.1 GCA_017511405.1 Candidatus Saccharimonadota bacterium | reverse complement strand
TGTCACCCTATCCTTGTAGCTTATCTTGGCGTACTGCTGAATCTTGAGCCTGAAATAATTTCTGTAGCTTTGCTTCATGACGTAATTGAAGATGCTCACGCTGATTTTTCTTCTCTCCCCGTTTGTGCGAGCGCCCAGGCTAGCGTTAAGGCAATCACGATTATGAAAATTCATCCCGACGAGTCTAAAACCGATGTAAAAACTAGATACTACGGCAGGATGGATGAAGATATCGATGCTTTAATCGTTAAACTACTTGATCGTCTCACGAATTTGACCTCGATGGTTGGCACTAAATCCCACGAATCAATCGTGAAGAACATCCGGGAAACTGAGCATAAGTTGCTCCCGGCCGTAAAACGCTCTCGTAAGTCTAAAGAACTCAAATTCCGAGAAAAACGAGATGTTCTCTTCGTTCTCCAGCAAATCGTGCGCTCGGTCAACGAGCCGCTTGCGATGCTGTTCGGTGTTGAAGACGTAACAAGAAAAAGACATGACATCGCACGCACCCATGCTCGTCTTGAGGGTCGCATGGAAACACGAGACGAGAATGGTAATTTCATCTTCAACCAAGCCGACATGGCTCTCATGGTTGCATTCGAAACAAACGCAAAATATCCAAACGGAGACTTAAAAGGCTTGAGGGCAATGCTTCTTGCGGCGTTCGCAATTGCCTTCGGAATAAGAGACGATGAAGCAATTTCTACCATCTTACTTGGAGATCTTGGTCAGATTGACGCTTCGATGTTTAATCAAGAAATCCAGCGTTCGATTCGCCGGCTCGAAAAAGTGCCCATGCTCGATGAGTCGCCAGAAAAAACGACTGAGCGGTTTTATGCGGAGTTATCTCAGAACAAATCAGCTTTACTCGCAAAAAGTTTGTATAACTGGATGGACATTTGCTACGGTCAAACTATCGGAGGAGATTCCTTAACGGATGAAGAATTGGGTAAATTAATTCAGGAAACGGATCAGTTTTTAATACCCGCCCTGGAAACAGGGAAAAATATCTTCGGCAAATTTTCATCATTTTACGAGTTTATGATGATTTTGCTACGTCTCTGTTATGAGTCTATTGCTACCTATAAAAACATCCCGCTTTCTCCGCGCACGGGATTTTACGATGGAAAATGTGTCGGAACAGAAAAATAACCCCCAAATTTGGGGGTATTTTTAACGAACCAACCTTGCTTTGTTGTGCCAGGCGATAACCGGACCGGTGTGAGCCAAGATAATCGGTGGCAGCCAATATATACTGACAATTGCGCCTTCGGCTTCAAGAATTTCGCGAAGCTTTTCCGCCATTTCCTTGCCGTACGTTCCTGCGAACTCAATGATTACTCTATTGTCATCATGTGTCTCAATGTAATCCTGGCGCCAGACCTCAAGCATCTTCTTCTGAGTATAAAGTCTTCCAAAATGAATTTTCAACTTGTCATCGGACGGAAGGTACATATAGGGGAGTCGCTTACTTGAACTGAGAAACTTTGCCAAGGCCTCGGAAAAAACTTTCGCAACGCCGGAATAACGCCCCGACCTTAAAGCAAAAGTTAAATCCGGCTCCGTGAACCGATGAAAGATATGCGGAATGAGCTCTTTCTCACAGAAAGCGACCGGATCATCTCCGTCGTATTCATCCAAAAGTCTCAAGAAAAGAGACTGGCCATGGCTCGTTGAGCGCGAATCGATATAATCCAGACGGCCGGCATATTCCACATTACAAAAGATGACTTCCTCAACCGCAACTTGAAGGCCGTTTGCGGTCGACTGAGAAATAAAGAAAGATGTAGAAACGACTAAAACCCTCGCGTCGGAAAACTCAAGAGCGCGTCGTATGATATCTGTTGCAACCATAATGCTTCCGCTGGCTGTAGATAAGCTTCCAGGCAGATACTCCTTCGCCTCAATCTTCTCGCTCAGTTCCTGAGTAGAAACCCCAGTAATGTCTTCTCCCTCATAGTAGATATGCTGAGGAAGCAGTTCCGGCCAGATATGTGTGTCTGGATTCTTTTTAATCTCCTCAAATTCCTCTAAAGAGAATGCACAACTATCAGTTACAATAATAAAATTAAGGTCCTTTCTCATCTTAATACCCCCTTTCAAAGATGGTCTATCTTCTTATTATATCACAAAATGCAAAATAAATCAAGGGCAGGACGAAAAAGATGTGGTATAATAGAATAAATGATTATTACAGGCAAAAAATTTTCTAAACCAGAGATGTCGCGCGTGATTAACGGCGACCGTGTTTTGAACTCCGAAGATTCTAAACCGGAAAAATTCCGCCTTGATCATTTACTCGTCGAACAACATCCAGAATATAACCGCTCCAGTTTGCAGAGTTTTATCAAACTCGGCTTCGTGAAAGTAAACGGCGTTGTCGCCAAAAAACCTAATGAAAAGTATGAAAAAGATGTTGAAATTCTTCTAACTGTTCCAGAAAAGGAGCGAGCCAAAGAATATGTTGAGCCCAAGGTGATTTATGAAGACGAGAATGTTAAAGTTCTCGATAAGCCTGCCGGCCTTCTTTCGATGGCTAAAGGCGAATATTGCCCCGAGCCAACCCTTGAAGACTACGGCCTTCTCGTTCATCGCCTCGACCGCGACACTTCCGGAGTAGTTATACTTGCCAAGAATGAACCTACCCAAAAACTCCTCCGTAAACAGTTCCAGGAAAGAAAAACTCATAAAACCTATTATGCTGTTGTTGAAGGACGACCAAAGCTCGACTCCGCTAAAATCGACCTCCCCATCGCTCGAAACCTTAACCGTCCGACAACCTTCAAAGTCGACCCAAACGGAAAACCTTCAACAACCTTTTATAAACTCCTCAAAACTAACGGAGAATATTCACTTTTGGAGCTTAAGCCAATCACGGGCCGAACCCACCAACTCCGTGTTCATCTTAAATATCTCGGAAACCCAATCGTGGGCGACAAAGTCTATAGCGAGGATAAAAAGAATCAAGCTTCTCGACTATTTCTCCACGCAAAAAGTCTAGAAATCACCATCCCAGAAGGGAATCGTCAAATCTTCGAAGCGCCCCTCCCTGAGGAATTTAGCAGGTTTTTCGACTAATGTTTATTGAAGACATCAAAATCATTCCCAATTTAGCCAAAAAAACGAATTTCTCGATTTTTGCTTTTGATTCGAAAGAACTTAAAAAACTCTTCGAAAAAACGTTTAAGGAAAACGTTACCTTTCTCGAGCCTGACGAAAAAAATGGAAAAATCTCCGTTGAAGATATCAGGAATTTTATTTCGACCGCAAACTCACAAGAAAAAAAGGACCGCTTTTTTGTCGTCTTAAACTCCGAAGCTTTAAATCCTGCTGCGGCTAATGCCTTTCTTAAAAACCTCGAAGAACCTAAAGAGCTACATCATTTTGTTCTTGTTACGAAAGAGCCTTCTGCGCTCCTTCCGACGATTCTTTCCCGTGCACAAATCTTCTATCAAAAAAACCAAAACTCGCTCGAAAAACCTCTTGAAGCGAATGAAAAAATCAAGACTTATGCTAAGACCCTCGTCGTTGCTGATTCTAAAAAGCTTATAGAGCTAGCTAACGACATTTCTAAGAAAAAAGACAATCCAAGAGGCTACGCTCTAGAAATTGTCGGAACAGCTATCGAGCTACTTTATAAAGCATACTTTTCGACGAATCAAGAAAAATTCCTCAAAAAGCTACCAAAACTCCTTACTCTCTATGATAATCTGTCGAAAAATGGTCACATAAAACTCCATTTTGTTGCGGATATGCTATAATATAAAATATGCTAGGCGCAATTTTTATTCTTGCATTTATAATTTTTCTTATTTTTGTCTACCCTCCTCTCCTTGCGAAGCGAAAAGTCGAAACGGAAAAATCTCCCCGTTTTGACGCTCAGATGAAAAAGCTTTGGATGATAGCTCAAAGCTCTATGAAAGAAAGAAAACCGCTTCGCGCAGAAAAAGCTCTCCTAACAATCCTAAAATTCGACGAGAAAAACGCGGCTGCCTATAACCGTCTGGGAATTCTCTATGCTAAGGAGTCAAAGTTTGACGACGCAATCGAGTGTTTCGAGATTGCCCAGAGCCTAGATAATAACCCAAGTTCGCTCCATAACGCCGGACTAATTTATCTCGAAACCGGAGCTTACGAAAAAGCCGCCATGGCTTTTGAGCAGGCGCTCGAACTCGAAGGTGGCGTACCAGCTCGTTTTATTGCCTTGGCAAAAGCTCTAGAAAAGCTCGGGCGCCGAAGGGAGTCGATCGATGCTCTCGAATCCGCCTATGAGCTTGACGCCTCAACGACAACCTTACGCCAAATCCTCGCTCTCTACGAGGCTTCTGGAGACCAAGAAGGAATCCAAAACACAACGCTCCGAATTAACAACCAGCTCGCCTCGTTGGAAAAACAAAAGAAAACGACAAAGCGACGCCTTGTACGAAGGACAAAAACCATGAAACCCCCTCGTCGTCTTGCAACGCCAAAACCTAAAACAAGGTCAGCGTCAATGACTGCAACTATGAAAGAAAGACGCTTGAAGAAGAAACTAAAATAAGCCCGAAGAGGGCTTATTTCTGTAATCAATCTTGGTGCTGGAAGTAGGACTCGAACCTACGAAGCCCGAAGGCGAGAGATTTACAGTCTCTTGTCATTGCCACTAGACGATTCCAGCAACTGAAAGTATTATATCATACTTACAAAAGTATTAACAAGTACCTTGCGAGGCCGCGATACATTATTGAGAGGAGCGGCCCACTCAATAAGTTCCACAACTCGCGTCCGGACCCTCACAAGATAATTATATTTAATCGCATTCTATAATAAATTTCAATAGAACAAAAGACTCAATTTTATATTATTTTTCTTCGGTATCAAAACGTCTGCGTATTACCTCGCAACCTTCGCGATACATTGTTAATAAAAAAGCAGTCTTCGATACATACTTTATCTATCACCGCATAAACAAAGAAAGGACCACTTATGTCTTGTTGCAATACAAAAGTACAAAAAACTGGATATAATGCAGTAATGGGGGTGAAAAGGATGGCAGAAGTGTTGCTCGGGTGGCTAGAAGATTTGGCCGTAAGCATAGTGTGATTTATTATTGGAGAAGTCGCTATGCGCTCGAGATTTGTAAACAGAAAACTGCTCACTATCAGAGCAATCTATACTGTACCTTGCAAAAAATGGATAAAAAAGTGCGAATCCGGCCAAACTGACAAAATTCGCACTATTTTTAGCGATCCACTCGGATTGGAAGTAATCCGGCAAGATCCATCTGCTCCAAAGTAACGCGCGTAAGCTCGCTATTCTCAAAGCTAATTTCATACTCGCGACCACCCTCGTGGGTTGCCTTGATGAGGTTACGATCACGAAGCTTCTTGATTTGCTGAGCGATAGCGACGGAAGTGACTTCGCGTCCCCAAAGGTCCTTGATGTCGCTGGCTTTGATAGTATTAAGTCGGACGGCGCGACCAAGAATATTGCTCTCAAGCCGAGAAACAATACCAGCTTTCTCCATACGATCAACAGCTGGGAGCAGAATCTTCTTATTAACGAAATCAGCGTCAGCAAGAGATTCGGACTTCTTAATTTCGTCGCGGACACCAGACAGGAAGTACTCGCACCAGTCGAGGATATGCTCATCTTTGTAATCGTCAGCTAAGCTCAGCATATCGTAATATTTATTACGATCACCGGCAAAGACGGCTGTAGGATTGAATAGGCGCATTTTATTCGGTGCAATGTAGCCTCTCTTACAAAGAAGCGCGTAGGTAAGAAGACGGTCGGTACGACCATTGCCATTACCAAATGGGTGAATCCAGACGAAACGATGGTTCGCAATAGCGATTTTAAGCAGATCATACTGCTCGCCGTCATCATTATTGATGTAGTCAATAAGCTCACGCATAAGATCCGGAACATCGTATGGCTCAGGTGGCTGATGCTTTGCATTGGCAATATAGCGAGGCTCATCGCGCCAAGCACCGGCACGCTTATCGCCCTCATGAGTTAGACCACCTACGACAACTTTATGAAGCTCTTTGATAAAGTCCGCAGAAATCGGCTCCTCCATAACATATTTATCGATGAAATCTAGGCCGGCGATAAGGTTAGAGATTTCGACAATCTGCTCGTCGTTCTTGTGACTACTATCATCGCGCTTTTCAATGTAGGAAGCGATGGTAGTATGGTTGCCCTCAATACGCGCAGAAGCAACTGCTTCTACGGCGTGGAGCAGGCTTTTGAGCTGCAAAAAGACATTCTCGCTCGTGGTATTTTTGAGCGGACGATTCTTAAGATGTTCTAGCTCAAGAATGATATTCGTGAGGCCAGAATCAAATTTAGGGGTAGGTGTATTAATCATAATATTCTCCTAGTATTATTTTACCATAATAGGTAAATTATTTAAAGTAGCGATTTTCAATTATTTAAAGTTGAGATGTCGCTATAACAGGGGTAATTATTTAAAGTAGCGATTTCTCATTATTTAAAGTTAAGAAGCGCGGATCACCGTGTGTGGATGGATATTCTTATCTAGACCTGCCTTAGTGGCCGCATTCTTAACAACCATTTTCACGACACCGGGATTAATCTTTTCGCGACCTTTCTGCTGTTCTGAAACGAATAACGCCGGATAAGGATCGTCGCGAAGCGCAAGACATTCGTCAATATACCGATGTGTAACCGGATCAATGAAACAGACACGAGGCTTGTTACCCTTTCCGATCACCGTAAAACTATCGACACCATCTTTAATCTGGGTACGCTCCATATTGCAAAGTTCGCCATTACGAAGTCCTGCGCTGAACATAAGGGCGATAATGGCACGGTTCCTGTAGCGTTTAAACCGCGAATAGCCCGGGCCTTTCTGAAAGACGGCATGAAGCATTGCTTCCACCTCCCCGACTTCAAGATAGTCGACGACGCGCGAATCGCGCTTCGGAATACCGACGGCCTCTGCGTCGAGGCATTCGTAGCCTCTAGCTTTCAAATGCTTTAGAACAACGCGAAGCTTTAGGATATAGCCACGCACAGTATTTGAAGTGCGAGTCTTTCTGAGATCGGTAGTCCACTTACGGACTTGATCAAATTCTAGCTCGGCAATAGGAATGTCACCAAGAAACGCAACAATGGATTTCATCGCGCACTGATTCATTTCCTCAGTTTTAGCCGACTGATTTTTATAGACGATAACGTCTTTACGATAAAGCTCAAAAGCTTCCGAGAGAGTTAAATCTGGTTTCATAACTTTCCTTTCTGCCAGCCACTGCCAGTTTTAACTCGGAACTAACCTCGGCTAGCTCTTCTTATTTCGTTGGAAAGTA
>JAFWKB010000009.1 GCA_017511405.1 Candidatus Saccharimonadota bacterium | reverse complement strand
TCGCAAAAGCTTTAGAATAATCCTTCTGCCATATTTTTTCGCCAAAATAAATACTATCAAAACTCCAATCGCTGAACCGATTGTCGTCCATAAAATCCCCCAAACTCCAAATAAAAATCCGCCCACCGTCCCTACGAGATTGCCAGGGATTGGGGCAATAATCGTCTGTAAAATTTGCACCAAAATATATGCAAGCGGTCCTAACGGCCCTGCACTCTGCACAAATTGTATAATCGTTTCACTGTTCATTAAATCAACTTGGTCTTCCTGAAGCGACACTTCTTCAACCCCCTGAAGAAGTAGCAAAAGCTCTGTTTAAGCATAAAACCCGTATGGACTTTTATGTTCCGGTCTATTCCACAAAGGAAGCGGAGGAGCTTTTATCGCCTATTGGTTATACCTTATAAATCTTTACATAAGCTTTATATATAATATAACCAGTTATTTATTCAACTATTAAGGAAGATACAAATAGTATAACATAAAAAAGAAAAACCAAAATAATTCGTAAATCTAATTTTATTTTATATCATCAAAAAACAACCCCCTTTTATGGTAGAATAATATCAATATGAATGAGGTTCCAGAAAAACGTTTTAGTGAATGGATAGAACAAAAAGAAAGACTTCATAATGCCGGTAGAATTCCTAAGGTAAAGCAAGGAGAAATTTGGTGGTGTTCGCTTGGGGAAAATGTTGGTGTAGAAATCAACGGGAAAAGCGATATTTTTACTAGACCGGTGCTTATTTTTAAGAAATTAAGTCGTTTTGGGTTTATGGGTATTCCGCTTACTTCGCAGAAACATGAGGGGACTTGGTATGTTTCGTTTGTATTTCAAGATAAAACTTCGGTAGCGGTTTTATCTCAAGCGCGCGTTATGAGCGTTTCTAGGCTTATAGAAAGAATGGGAACCGTCGCCGATCCGGATTTTGAGCTTATTGAGTCTGGTTTCGCGAAATTATATCTTAATAAAAAATTTTCCTCCAGTCGCTAAACTGGAGGTCGTGCGGGTAACCCCGAATATGCCTATATTATAGCGCAAATTTCTAATTTTGGCAACACTAAAACTAATCTATCCCTGTTTCCTCAAATCGCGCCAGTTTTGTTATTTTGTTAGTTTTGTTAAGGATTCGCTGTCTTGCTCTGACTTTTTCTCTGGCGTGTAGGTAAAACTATTTTATAGGAGTTTGAAATTCGGAAAGCCACATCAGGTTATAATGAAAGTATTATGGCTAGACCGAGCAAATTCAATGAAGACTCTGTGAGTAGGTTTTTAGATCTGATTGCTAGTGGTTGCACTGTTAGAGACGCTGCTCGCGACATTGGCGTATCGGAAATGACTATCAACCGCTGGCGAAAGGCTAATAAGAATTTTAGTGAAGCAGTATTGGTTGCTATGCGAGAGGGCTGGGACTATACTGCCGACCTAAAAGCTTCCGGCTTCCGAACCTACCGGAATAGTAAAAAAGCCTACGAGAGGCTAGATTTATCGTTTTCGCCAGAAAAAGCCCACACGCGCGCTTCTGAAGCCTCACAGAGGCAAGTTTCCGTCTATCGCCGGCAAGAATTTATTGCTGGTTTGCCGGTCAAACCTCGCCCGCATACGCTGGATTATGACGTGCCGCCTTTTATAAACCCAGATACTTGAATGGTAGAGCAAATTGAAAAAGGGGTTTTACGGGTTTGTCCGATTTGGGTTTGGGAAGAGAAAAATAATGTAGAAAACTTTGCTCCTTTTATCGGGGAATGGATTTAGAACTTTTTATTACCATGACCATCTAGGTATTTTGGATCGAATTCTAAGCGAATTTCGGAAAGCTTTTTGCCGTTGTAAGTAAAATACTCGTAGCCGTTTCTGCTTCCGCCCAAATAACGAACTGCAGTTCTAGAAATCGGCATAACCTCCCCGTTGCTCAAATCTTTGATGTTGTTTTGGTCATCCATTGTCTGGAATTTAAGTCGGGGGTCAAATGTAGCCGTCAAAATAGCACCCACAGGAATACCTAACATTCTAAAACTGCTACGCTTTGACTTCTGTGAAAAATAGTCTTGATTTTGAGCAAAGCTTTGAGGTAAGATTGGTCGAGTCTGATGTACAGTTGTATAGATTTGACCTTGCACTGTCGGGCTAGCTTCCGATCTATCTACCAGGTTTTTTAAGTAGCCAAAAACGGCAGTTTTTTCCGGTAATACGCCGCTGATATCTGCGACTTTCTCGCTGATAATCTTGCAAAGTTCTTCATCTTCCGTATCTACAAGTTGTCTGAAGGCTGGAGCGAGGCTTTCTTTCGCCTTGCGCTTTATGGAGCTATTTCGATAGGTTTCTTCGGCGGCTGTGGCGGCTTTACCATCTATGACCGATTCTTTGCCAATATATTTTTGCATTTCAGCATAGATATCTTCGCTTTTACGATCTGATAGGTCTATCTTATAAAATCTTCGCTCGCTCATCGGAACGCTACCCGCCGCGGCGTAGAAGAAGTGCCACTCTTTACCGTCGGTAAGAACAATTATCGGGACTCCGGTTCCATAGGCGTATCTGACAAGTTGTTCTGTAACGCCGTCATTTATTGCGCCTAGAGCCTTTACCTCAATAAGAATTAGCGGCTGACCTTTTCCATTGAGAAGCGCATAATCAACTCGTCCGTTGCCTTCGCACGAAAACTCTGGATATACGATTGCTGGGTTGTCTATCTCCCAACCTAAAAGCCCGATAAGCCTGCGAACTATGTTTTGAGAAACGGCGGTTTCGTTTTTGTAAATGGAGTTCGTAAGACCGATTTTTATTTCTTCTATTGCTTTATTCCAAGCATCCATCAAATTGCTCCTGTTTAAGTTAACGCCCATAACTGACAGAAGTCCTATAAAAAGGACACTGCACATGGGTGTTTAGAGTCCATTTTACGAGCAGGCTTTCGCCGTCGGCACAGTGTCCTAGTTTATGGCGAAAGTCTTTGTAGTAAATACTACTTGACCTGTTCGTAAACTTAGACTCTAAACTCTCTTATTTTAACATAAAAGGGTGTCTTTTCATAGCCCTTGCGGTATAATAAGGGATATATGAAAAACTACCACCACTTCGATCCGGACAATATCGACCCCGTTTTTTTGAAGCAAAGGTCTAAGGAGCTGAAAGACGCGGAGTCCGGCGCGGGCGGCTGGGGTTTCATAATCGTCATTACTCTGTTGTTAGCGCTAGTTTTGGCTCCGGTAATCTATTTTATTTATTGGTTTTTTACAAGCTAAGGCGTTCTTGACCTGAAACTAATAAGCGAAACCTTTTCCTTGACTTTTTCGTTAAAAAATTGTATTATAATATAAGAAAAGGACTACCCTTTTATGAGAAAAAATGACGAAAAAGAACTTGTTAAGAAATTTGAAATTCCTGAGACCGTTAGGAAGGTTTTTGATCTGAAGAACCAAGCAATAATAGGAGAAGAAGAAAAAGAAAAATCTAGCGTCAAACAACTAGTCGAAATCCGACGGCTAAGTCAACTTGCTGGTAAACCACTACTGGAACTCGTTAAAGAACTTAAAAAAGTAAAGCTAGAGAAAAATGAAGTCGTAAAGGAAGTTTATAGCGAAAACCAGAACGGTATAGACTATATGCTTTACTTAAAATTGAACCCTGAAGCTAGAGAAAAACTCGAATTTCTAACAAAGCAAGAGCGTGTTTTAGAAGAACGCATTAAGGAGCTTAAAAATGATACTTGAAAGCGGGTTAAAAACGGTCGATCCGACTAAACTTAAGTTTGTCTTATATGCCAGAAAATCTACTGAGGAAAGCGACCGTCAGGTTCATTCTATTGAGAACCAACTTGAAGATTGCCGGAAATATGCCGCAAATAACGGTTTGAATGTGGTTGAGGAAATTACCGAGCAAAAGTCTGCTAGATATTCGCATAATCGCCCTAGATTTACTGAAATGCTAAAAAAGCTAGAAACTGGAGAATATGAGGCTATTATCGCTTGGCATCCTGACCGCCTTGCTCGCAATATGTTAGAAGCCGGAACTCTACTTGATATGCTCACGCCTGCGAAGGGCGAGAAGGAGCCGATATTAAAAGCTATGGTGTTCCCGACTGGTAATTTTGAGAACAACAGTAGCGGTCGTTTGGCTTTGGCTGTGACCTTCTCTCTTGCTACTCAATACTCGGAGCACTTATCTGAACAGGTGACTAGTGGCCACCAGAAAAACCTCAAGCGAGGCAAATCTTCCGGCACTACAAAATGGGGATATGTGCGGGACGCTCGTGGTTTCTATGTCCCAGACGAGAATTACGCTGGCGTAAAAAAAGGCTGGCAAATGATACTTGATGGAAAGTCGCAAGCTGAGGTGCTTCAACATTGGAAAAAATTAGGTGTTGTTCGCAAAACTAAGCCCGATGAAAATGGCGTTCAAAAAATTATAAAACCTACAAAACAAATCCTCACTAACTTGTTCCGCGATCCAGTTTATTATGGCCTTTTAGTTCAGGCTGGCGAAACCGTTGACCTGCGTGAGGCTCAACCTGATTTTCAACCTATGATTACGGAGCAAGAATACGGAAAAGTGCAGGCTATTTTAGACGGCCGTTATCAAACGCATCGCAAGCATAGTGACTCTACTATATTCTTACCGCTCAAGGGGCTAGTTATTTGCGATGTGTGTGGGCATAAAATGTATCCGGGTGCTAGCGGTGGCTCAAACAAAAGTAGAAAATTTATTTATTATCGCTGTCAAAACAAGGCTTGTGGCCGCAAAATAAAGGGTATTCGTGGTAAAGTTGTATTTGACGATATTTATACGACACTAAAAGCTATGAAGCTAAATAAAAACTCCTACGAAATATATAGCAGAGCAATAGATAAGTATGCGGAAACCGAAATTGCCGAGCTTAAAATCGAAAGGTCTAGTTTGATTGCCTCTAAAAACCAATATACGTCCGATTTGAAAATTGAGAATAAAAACTTTGCCAATATGGCTAACCCCGCTCTTAAAACTCCTTCAGCAACCATGAAGGCCTGTCGTGAACGCATAAACGAGCTAACTACTATCATTAACGATATCAATGAGGACATTAAGGCTATTGACGAAGTGCTAAAGGATCCGGCGAGTAGGAAGCTTACTCGTGATGAATTCTTCAACTTGATTCAGACCTCTGGTGAGCGAGTCAAAAAGGGCACTTTTGCTGAAAAAGATGCTATCGTTAGAAAAATGTTCTCCAACTTGAGAATTACCAACAAAAATAAGCTCATCTACCTCTGTAAACCAGAGTTTGATGGGCTATTTTCGGGTAAAAAAGTCCTGAATGGTCTGGGTGATCAGACTTGAACTGACGACCTCAGCGTCCCGAACGCTGCGCGCTACCAACTGCGCTACACCCAGTCACAAATTAATCTTAACACATTTTCTTTTACCTGTCGACAAAAAAGTGTTATACTATGCTTATGAAAAAACTCGTTTCCATCTGTCTTAGCATTGCGGTCGTCCTTCTTGCCTTTCCTTATCTTTCTTCCGGCACTTCAGTTTTTATGGCTAAGTGGGCCTACGATTGGAATCTTCCCGTCCCAGCCGTAAAACTTATCCTCCTCGGAGTAACAGCCTTAATCCTCCTTTTGATTTTTAGCTTTGTTAAAAAAGCCGTAGTTCTTTTAATTGTTGCTGTTCTTGTTATGGTTGGATTAAACGCTCTCGGGCTTTATAACATGCGAACCGACCCAAAAGATTTAATCGCTCAAATCTCCTCCGTAGCTTCTGATAATTCAGAAACCATCGTGACTGCCTCGAAAGATCTTTTTTACCAAGCTACCGCCTATGCTACTACTGTCAATCCCGTTCAAACGGCCGTGGATTATGTTTCTGGCGACGATTCGTTCTGGTATATGCTCAAAAAAGACGAAGAAATCAACCTATCATCAGAAATATTTAACGGTTATTCAATCAAGGAGATTAAGGAAGTTGGCGAGTTTAAAGCTTACCACCTTTCAAAAACTGAATAAATATGATAAAATAGTTTTAACGGGGTTTGGCGCAGTTGGTAGCGCGCGCGCTTTGGGAGCGTGAGGTCAGCAGTTCGAGTCTGCTAACCCCGACCAATTTCTCTAGTAATCCGCATCCGGAATAATATTTACATTATATTCCGGATATTTTTTATTAATCTTTTCCGTAATTTCTGAAACAATTTTTTCTACATTTTTCTCCTCGAAACTAAACACTAAATCGAAAGAAATAATCTTTTTCTTTCTATCGATATAATAGCCATGCAACTGGGAAACATTTTTATACTTTCCTACAAGTTGCTTTATATATGTCTTAATTCTCGCATAATCCGTTTCCCCCGTATTTGTCGCGTAGATTCCAATAGTTAAAACCGCGCCAAATTTCTTATAAATTCTTTCTGTGATTTCTCTGGTTAAAATATGGATTTCTCTCGCTGTTAAATCGTCGCTCACCTCAATATGAATCGAACCAATAATTTTTTCTGGCCCGTATTGATGCAAGACCAAATCATAAGCCCCTAAAACCTCCTTATTTTCCATAACGGCTTTCTTAATCTTATTGGAAAACTCAGAATCGATTCTCTCACCAATAATCAAGCTCATATTTTCGCTAACAATCCCAACCGAAGTTTTGATAATTAATATGGAAATAACTAAACCAATCCAACCATCAATCGTCACTCCGAAGAAATAAGTAATTAAAGCACCAACGAGTGTAGATGTGGAAATCAAAACATCAAACAACGCATCTTTTCCACTTGCAATTAAAGAACCCGATTTAAGTTTTTCGCCTTTTTTCTTAACGAACAGGCCCAAAAATAATTTCGCTACGACTCCTACTGCAATTATAAAAAGCATTAAAATATTAAAATCCGCAACTTCTGGTTGGCGTATCTTATTTAACGATTCCATAATTAAAGAGAATCCCGTCCCAAAAATAATTACACCGATAACTAACGCGCTCACATGCTCAAGCTTCCCGTATCCGTACGGATGTTTCTTGTCCGGCTTCTTACTAGCAAAAATCATTCCTACAATTGTTACGATTGAAGAAACCGCATCAGAAAGGTTGTTTAATGCATCGGAGATAATAGAAATTGAACCAGAGACAAGCCCAACAAAAGCCTTAAACCCCACCAAGAATAGGTTAACGACTATCCCGATTATGCTAACTTTAATTACTTCTTTTTGTCGACTCATTTCTTAATTATAACATAACCTTTAGTTTACTAGAAATCTCGCTTATGATATAATAAAATTATGCTTGTCGTTAGCTTTCTTAAGTGGTGGTATACGCGTGGATTTAAAGACTATTTCGCAAAGTTTGTTAATCTCCTCAAAAACGCCGCCGACTTCTTTTCTATTCGTCTTTTAATTCGGAATTTTTTCTCTCCTTTTCGTCAAATATCTGCAGAAAAATCATCATCTCTTGCTTTGGGCGAACGACTCCGCGCTGCGGGCGACTACCTCCTTTCCTGTATAATTGGTGCAATCATCCGCTTTTTTATTCTCATTATCGGAATTGTTATTATCTTTATTCAATTCATTTTCGGAATAATCGGTGCAATTCTTTGGCCGCTTATGCCCGCACTTTTGGTTTATTGCTTCGTTCTATTTGCTAGAGGAGTGACATTCTAATGGACACTTTTAATCCACTTTCGATTCGCGCTCTTAAAGCTCATGCCGGAACAATTCTCAACTCTCCTATTTTTAAGTTTTTCTCGACGATTCTTATTGTTTTTGGTTTTTTGTCGTCTTTTTGGCTAGTTTTTCTTTCGAATTTTCTAGCGACATACGATATTTTTAGCGACCTTTCTGAGGCTCTCGCTTTTTTACCAAGCGCTTCTTCGATCGGCTGGCTTTTTCTCGCTTTATCAATTTTTCTAGTCATGCTTCGTCTCTGGGCTAAAGACGATTGCGACCGTGTTCCTCTCGGTCCGACTGAAGACATCAATGATATTCTTTCCGCTAATCTGATGACGTCTCTAGGTAAAAACCCTACTCCAACATCTTTTGCGGAAAACTTTTATAAAACTCGTAGTGGAAAATTCCTGAGCACCCGTTTTGGGCTCTCTAAAGAACTCCTCTTGGAAATTGCCAAAACCACCCCGGAAGACATGTCTCCTGTCTTTTCTAAAGCTCGAGAGATTCGTCGCGAACTTGATGCGGAAGTTGTTTCTGGAGGAATTTTAGCTATCGCCATCTGTGAAGTTTCTTCGAGCGCCGAGCAGCTTCTCCACGGGATCAAACTTGAAATCTCTGACCTAAAAAACGGAATTGTTTGGTATAACCATCTCTATGGTTTGGTCAAAAGTGTTAATGTTAAACGTCGGAACGGCGGAATTGCTCGCGATTTCTCTTTTGGCTATATTCCTACCTTGTCACGCTATGCTGTCAATATTTCCAATCAACATCTTCGTGGTCCTAAAACTCAAATCCACCTCGCTTCTCACCGAGAAATTGTTTCTAAAATGGTCGAAGCTTTTTCTAGTGGCGGCCGCCAAAACATCGCTCTTGTTGGTCCCGAAGGCTCTGGACGCTCCACTATTATCGACGCCTTCGCGGAAGAACTTATGGATGCCGATGCGAAACTACCCGCTTCACTCAAATATCGCCAAGTCTATTCTCTCGATGCTACCTCGCTAATTTCCGCCTCAAGCGAACGTGGTCAGCTCGAAGGCTTAGTTACGGTGGTTATGAATGAAGCCTATGCCGCTAAAAATATTATTCTTTGTCTTGATAACGCTCAATTATTTTTCGAAGAAGGTGTAGGCTCTGTCGATATCTCTAATGTCTTGATGCCTATTATTGACGCCGGTCGTCTTCGCATTGTCTTTACGATGAATGAACAAAAATTCCTAGAAATATCCGCCAGAAATTCCATCCTTACAAATAAACTTAATAAAGTTGTTGTCGACCCCGCCAATGAGGAAGAAACACTCAAAATCATGGAAGACAATGTCCCATCTCTCGAGCAAAAATTCGGAGTAACCTTTACTTACCTTGCTCTCAAAGAGGCCTATCGTTTAAGCGAACGCTATATCCACGAGCTCGTGATGCCCGGGCGCGCTCTTAATCTTCTTGAGAGTTCCGCAAATTATGCCGAAGGTAAGTTCGTCACCGAAAACTCCGTCAGAGATGCAATAGAAAAAACTAAGGGGGTTCGTCTTTCTTCCGCAAATGATTCTTCCGATAAAGAAAAACTGCTTAACCTCGAACAAGAAATTCATACGCGCATGATTGACCAAGTTGACGCCGTCAAAACCGTATCTGACGCTCTTCGTCGTGCTGCTGTCGGTGTTAGGAACCAAAACCGTCCAATCGGCACCTTCCTTTTCCTTGGGCCGACCGGTGTTGGAAAAACCGAACTTGCTAAATCTCTTGCCGAAGTTTATTTTCATGGAGAAAACAATCTTGTCCGCCTCGATATGAACGAGTTTGTCTCAAGTAACGACCTCAATCGTCTAATCGAGGAAGGGAAAGACAATGAACAGAGTCTCACGGCTCAAGTTATGAAACAGCCCTTCTCGGTTGTCCTCCTCGACGAAATCGAGAAAGCTCACCCGTCTGTTCTTACCGCTCTTCTCCAACTTCTCGACGAAGGAATTCTTCGCGATGCTGGAAATAAAGAAGTCAGTTTCCGCGATTCAATCGTTATCGCAACCTCCAACGCCGGCGCAGATAAAATCCGCGAATATGTCGAGAGTGGCAGAAACCTTCCCGAGTTAAAGGAACAGTTAATCAACGAAATGATTCATTCCGGCCAGTTTAAGCCTGAATTCTTGAACCGTTTCGACGAAATCTGTCTTTTCTCGCCTCTTGGAAAGGCCGAATTACGCCAAGTTGTTGACTTGATTATAAAATCAATCAATAAAACTCTTGAACCTCAAAAAATCTCCGTCGAACTTGACGAAGAAGCGAAGGATACCTTAGTTGAACGTGGCTACGACCCGAAAATGGGCGCCCGCCCAATGCGCCGCATAGTCCAAAAAACCGTTGAGAATCTCGTTGCTCGTCAAGTTTTGGAAGGTAACGCGGCCTCTGGAACAGTTATTAAAATCACTAAAGATATGCTATAATATCTTCGATGCACCCGTAGCTCAGCGGATTAGAGCACTTGTCTTCGGAACAAGGGGTCGTGGGTTCGAATCCCTCCGGGTGTACCAATAAAAAAGCCCACAATCATTGTGGGCGGTATTTGTTTCTAATCTTTCATTTTGCAATTCTGATGCCTGTACATTTCTCGAATTTATCGGCGTCAAAATTGGGCAAGCTCATAACGGTGTTCTTGTCGTTATTCGATAACATGTCCCACCACTCCTGGCGATGAATAGAATCGTTTACGTGTCTTAAATATCCTCCTGTAGCTTTGTATTCCGGATGATCTTGCTTTTCGTTTTCGCTCATATCGCTCGAATCGACCCATATGACATAATCCGTCGGAGCAGACTGCATGATGAGTCGAGCTTTACTATTATACCAACGTCCCCACGTCCAGTCCGACGGCGCGTCAAACATGTTTATTGTTGGCGATATCGTGTTAAAAACTCCAACGTTTCGATCTCCATAATTCCAATCACCAGAGTTATAGTCGCCAGAATTAAACTTTCCAGAATTCCAATTGCCAGTATTATAACATCCTGAATTGAAATCGCCGGTGTTCTGACTATTGGTATTCTTATTACCAGAATTGTAGCTACCAGAGTTCCATCTACCAGAGTTACAATCACCAGTATTCAAATTACCAAAATTGTAACCACCAGAATTACAACTGCCTGAGTTATGGTTGCCTGTGTTGCAATCGCCAAAGTTACTATAGCCAGAATTATAATCGCCGTAATTGTCAAAACCAGAGTTATGGCTGCCAGAATTACGACTGCCCGTATTCCAATAACCAGAATTCTCATCTCCGCAGTTTCGCAAGCCGGTATTATTAACGCCACAATTAACCAATTTTAAGACTTCTTCCCACGATAATTCCCTTACGATTCTTATCGCATCGGTGCAACATACATCATCGAGTCGGTCGATCTTCCCAATGGCGTCAACCTCAGCAATCCTATTCTGCAGATCAAACGCGTAATAATGAAAACAATTCACTAACTGCTCGGAGAAATGAAATCCCCATACGCAACATTTAATTTCACGATCCGTACGATAAGTCTTTCCAACCTCATACTGGAATCCCTTACAAGTCCAATCCGGCTCAAACGCCTTATATCCTTTCATTTGTTCCCCTCCATTTTTTGAAAGATTAATTAGAAACTCATACCTTGTTAAAGAGCAATATATCTCTTAATTATAGCACACATTTCTAAAAAAGTCAAGCTTAAACCTTCAGTCCAATCACAAAAAGCAACAAAAAACAGAACGACAAAGGGCTTTTTATGTCTCCATTTAAACAATAGCCAACTACAAATGACGTCATGTATAAAAAAATATGCTAAAATATTATCAATGTTCTGGGACGAAGAATTTTCTGAGACTGAAAAGAAACAACAGAGTCTCGATAAGGAGCTTAAAGAGTTATTGAGCGACCTCATGCGAGATTATCTTGTTGAAACCGAAAAACATCTTCCGTCCATTGAAAAAGAGATTAAATCTGCTAAAAAATTTGACCCCTTCGGGAACGAAATTTCTCCAGAAGGGAAGGACGAGGAGGTTTGGGGTTATTTTGCCGAAAAAAACCTCTGGGAAAACATCTTTACTAAGAAATATAAAACCCGCCAAGCTCATTATCTTGACCGCCTCGAATCCTTCCTCTCGGAAACCGTAGAAAACCCCGAACGCCATATCGAGCTGTTTGGCCGCGGGCTCGTCTGGCGCTATTATGCCAAAATGGACGATTCTGGCGCCTGTACTTTTGCCTACCTCAAGACTGACGATCCTCTTGACCCCCTTTCTCGAACCGTAAAAACCTTCTATAAGCGCCTTAACTTCAAAAAACTCTCTACCGGCTCGGCTTCAATCGAGTCTATTATTTCCGGAATTCCAGAAATCCCCTTCAAATTACCATAAACTAAAAAATCCGCTTCCGCGGATTTTTCTAGCGACCGTCTTTATGACGAAGATGTTTGCGTTTATCGCTATGTTTGTGATTATTGTTGCGATTAAGCTTTGCAATCACTTTTTTGGCACTTTTTCTGCTCATAAACACATTATAACATAATTCTCCCTCAATGTGAACATCTCTTAAATACTTAGACTGTTTTGCATAAACTTTTCGTGTTATAATTAAAATATGAACGAGGAAGAACTCCAGAAAAAACGTCGCGACAATGAAGAAACTGCGACCGCCAATCGTGCTCGCATTCTCGGGTTGCCTTATCTTGACACTCGCGACTTTGAATCTACCATCCCTCTAACCTTAGGCCTTCTCGACAAGCAAGAGATGCACAAAAACTACATGCTTCCTCTCCAGAAAGGTGGTGGTGGCGACCATTATCAGTTTATGATTACCTCCCAAACTCCGCGTCATCTCCTCTCTCAAATGCGCGAAGATTACGAAAAGGATGGCGAGCGCGTTGATTTCTTCCTAATCTCGAATTCTGCTTTCCGTATTTTTATGCTCCGTTACGACCCTCCGCGTGAGGTAAAATACGACGACATCAGAATCGCCGCCGAAGGTGATTCTGAGACCATCGCCGAGGTTTCCGAGACGCTTAACTCTGTTTCCTCCGATCGTGTTTTTGACTTTCTCTTGGATCAAGCTGATCGTCTCGGCGCTTCTGATATTCATATCGAAAATCTTCGCGAAGAAATTCGCGTTCGCATGCGCGTTGATGGGCTTCTCCACCCCGTTGCAAACCTCAACAAAGACCGCTACCGAGTTATTATGGGCGAACTTTCTTCTCGCGCTAATGTCTCCGCCGCTTCGAACAAGCCTCAATCCGGCCATATGCAAATGGATATCCATCGCGACAAGTCGACGCATCTCCTAAACGTCCGTGTGGAAACCGTCCCAACTATGTATGGCCAAGACGCTGTTCTTCGTCTCTTTAACTTTGACGAATCTCTCCTTAAGCTCGACTTACTTGGTCTTTCTAGCGATGAACGTCGAGAAATTGACGAAGTGATCGCTCGTCCCCGTGGGCTTGTCCTTATGGTCGGCCCTACCGGTTCAGGTAAGTCTACTACTCTCTATTCTATTCTGAACGCCTTGAACACTACTGACCGTAAGATTATTACCCTTGAGGATCCAATTGAGTACGGAATTACTGGAATTTCCCAAATTCCTATTCACACCAATAAAGGCGGTTCCTTTGCTGAAGGCCTCCGTTCCGTTCTTCGTCTTGACCCTGACGTTGTCATGGTTGGCGAGATTCGTGATGCTGATACTGCCAAAACCGCCATCCAAGCCTCAATTACTGGTCATCTTGTCCTTTCCTCCTTCCACGCCGATTCTTCCGCCGCTGCCTTCTCTCGTATGATTGACCTGATTGGTCAAAATCCGATTTTCTCCTCCTCTATCCGTCTTGTCGTTGCTCAACGCCTCGTCCGCCGCTTGACCGACTCGAAAGAGCCCTATGTTCCAGACGAAGCTACGAAAAACTACATCAGAAAAACCCTCAAAGGCGTAGATGGCTTTAATCCCGACGAAATCACTCTCTACAAACCCGTTCCGACAAACGAAGCTCCCTTCGGTTATAAAGGCCGTTCCGTCATTATGGAGCAACTAATCGTTTCTGACGAAATTTCCGCCTTCCTTCGCGGCGACGTTTCCGATGTTGATACTCATCAAATTGAAACTGTTGCTAGAAAAAATGGCATGTTAACCCTCGAACAAAAGGGTCTTCTCCAGGCCCTGAACGGCATCACGACTCTCGAAGAAATCTCCCGTGTCGTCTAGCGTTATGTTATAATTACAACATGACTAAAAATTCTTCAACTACTAAACCTGACCACTCCATTGTTGCCGACTATAATGGCTATGACTATAAAAAAATCTTTTGGGAAGATGGCAAGCGTGACTATGAGGATCTTGCCGACCGCATGGCGATTCAAAAGCTCCTCCCTCTTCACATGGATTCTTTTGTTGATATTGCCGGCGGTTATGGTCGCCTTGCTGACGAATACCTTGGACGCGCCAAAAAATGTACTATCTTTGACTACTCTAAAACCGAACTTGCCGACGCAAAGAAAAAATACGGTGACAAAATCTCTACTAAGGCCGGCGACATCTATGATCTTCCGTTTAAGGACGGTTCGTTCGACGGCTTAATGATGATTCGTGCCACACACCACTTTAAAGATATGCCGAAAGTTATCGAGGAACTCTACCGTATCCTTAAGCCCGGCGGAATTGCCGTTATTGAGGTCGCAAACAAGAAAACTCTTCCTAAAATGTTCCGCTATTGGTTTAAAAAGTCTTCTGTTAACCCTTTTGATAAAAATCCTTCCAAAATTGACGGCCTTACCATGTATAATTACCACCCTAAATACATCGAAGATTTGTTCAAAAAACAAGGGTTTAGAATCAAAAAGGTTCTCTCCGTTTCTAATTTTCGTTCCAAAACTCTTAAAAACACTTTCTCGACAAAATTTCTCGGCAAAATGGAAAATGTTGCCCAACCTCTTCTTGCTCCGGTTCGCTTCGCCCCCTCAATTTACTACAAATTAGAAAAACCCGAAGAAGAATAATTAACAAAAATCTCAGGAGTTTAACCTGAGATTTATTTTTCGAACTATCTGGTAGGGCCGGATGGAATCGAACCATCATTGTATCCTTAGAGGGGATATGTCCTATCCGTTGAACGACGACCCCTTACCGCCCTTCATTATATCATATTTCCCCCAAACTCCAAACATCTCTATTCCCCAAGAAAAAGGCCTATCTCTTCATTATAGCATACTTTTCCAAAAAAGTCAAGTTATGGTATAATAACAGATATGATTTTTCAAACTGAAGCTGATTTCTCCGCTTTCGCAAAAAAACTCGGGAAAGATTGCCCCTTACCCGCTGTTTTTGAGCTCATCGGTGACGTCGGTGCCGGAAAAACTACTTTCGTCCGCGCTTTTGCTCAAGGTCTTGGTATCAAAGAACCTGTTACCTCTCCTTCCTTTTCAATCTCTAACCGCTATTCTTTTCGTTAC
>JAFWKB010000053.1 GCA_017511405.1 Candidatus Saccharimonadota bacterium | reverse complement strand
CTATAGAACATCCCCCAAAAGATGGGCTTTTTGAGAATTTTGAGGTTTTTGCGGGCGATGAGATAATTTTCATGCATTTCGATGAGGAAATCCTCGACTTTTTCGACGTCGACGAGCTTACGTTTTTTACCGAAGGTTATGGTCCGGACGAGGAAATTCGTAAATTTGACGCCTTTTTCGGCGAACCAGGTTATGCGGCGTTTCGAAGCAATTAAGACAATTGCGGTGACAAGAAAAAGGCCAGTAAGGACGGCGATAAAAGTCGCGAGGATGAGGATGGTTTTTCCGGCGGGGGATATTTCCATTGTTGAGAGAAGAACGATAACGGCGAGGAGAGTTTGGATTTGGTTAGTGCAGACAATGGCAAAATAGCGAAGGATATAAATAAAACTCGTTTGGGCGGAGGAAAAACCGTAAGGTTTGAGACGCCAAGAAAGGAAGGCGGCGGAGAAAATTCCGGCGGAAGGATAAGCTTGGCGGGTGAAGGCACTTTCGAGAGCGATGCGGACGACGGTGAAAGCGTTCGGAGAAGGCTTCTCTTCTTTAGCATCGTGTTCAGGGGTGCTAGAGGAGGCGGATTCTTTGTAAGAAAAGAAAATTTTCCCGCTCGAATAGAGCATCAAGAATTGTTCAGGGATGAGAAGGAGAAGGATGAAAAGATTAGTTTCTCGGAGGTGTTCGAAAGCGGTCATGATGTCACCCCAGTTATGATAGATGATGAAAATGACGATTCCAAGGGAGAGAAGAGATAAGATGGACTTAAGAGAGAAAACCTTAGAGAGTTTAGAGTTCTTCTTTGAAGCCGACATAGGAAAATTATAGCACATATGGTATAATTTTGTTATGAAATATTTAGCGGTTTTGGGGCGGCTTCCGAAGATATCTCTTGCGGAACTTGAGAGTCGGTTTAGAAATGTAATGAGAAAAAAGGATGAGCTCGGGATTTTTGAGAGCTATGGGGAGGAGAAACCGGAAATTGGACGACTTGGGGGTGTTTTGAAACTCGGAGAGGAGCTTCCGAGTGGGTTTAATTCCCTGGTAGAATTTTTAGAGGAGCTTCCGGAAGGAAAAATTACGCTCGGGGTATCGGATTTTAGAAAGGGGGCGAGTGCACGGAAGGCACAGGCAGAAGCTTTGAAACTCAAAAAGATTCTCCAGAGGCGAGGAAGGTCTGTTCGGGTTCTCCAAAATAAAACCGCCGTTTTGTCAACGGCGACTTCGCATCATAATCAACTTGCGGAAAAGAAAAATCATGTTGAAATTATGATGACGGATTTTGGAAATTTCAAGTTGATTGGAGTACAGAATATTTCTGAATATAAGAAGCGTGACCAAGTGAGGCCGGCGAGGGATGCGAAGGTTGGGATGTTGCCGCCGAAATTAGCTCAGATTTTGATAAATTTGTGCGGAAAACTGCCGGAGGGGGCGAGAGTTCTTGACCCATTTTGCGGGACAGGGGTGGTGCTTCAGGAGGCGGTTTTGGATGGTTATAGGGTGATGGGGACAGATTTGAGTGAGCGGATGGTGGAATATAGCGAGCGGAATTTGAAATGGCTTCTTGAGAGAGAAACGGAGGCGGAATTGACAAAAAAAGAAAAGTGTGGTATAATGAAAAGATGTAGTGATTATATTCTTTTCTCGGGGGATGCTACGGAGGTTGAATGGACGGCGAAAATTGACGCCGTGGCAACAGAGGTGTTTTTAGGGAGACCGATGTCGAACCCACCAGCCGAGGTGAAGCTTAAGGAAGAAAAACTGACTTGTCGGACGATTATTTTGGGATTTTTAAAGAATCTTGGAGAGCAGGTTGAGACGGGGACTCCGGTAGTGATTGCGGTGCCGGCTTGGTTAAGGGAGGGCGGAGAGTATTCTCGCTTAAATATTCTTGACGAAATTCGTGGGTTGGGGTATAATGTAGTAAGTTTTAAGAACTTGAGCCAGGAGGATCTACTTTATTATAGAGAAGGTCAAATTATCGCTCGAGAAATAATAGTATTAAGGAAGAAATAAGATGTCACATGTCAAAGCCGGTGGTACCGCTAAGAACGTACACAACAACGCTGGACAACGCCTTGGTGTAAAACGCTTTGGCGGTCAAAAAGTAAAGGCGGGAGAGGTTCTCGTTCGCCAAACTGGAAGCACGAAAATTGCGGGCGAAGGAACTTATATGAGCCGCAATTTCACGATTCATGCGAAGAAAGACGGAGTTGTTACTTTTGTCAAAACTAAAAAATCGCATTTTTCTGGAAAAAGTGTTCCGCG
>JAFWKB010000052.1 GCA_017511405.1 Candidatus Saccharimonadota bacterium | reverse complement strand
CAAAATTCAATGTGTTTAATGTTTAAAACCAAAAAACCACCGGTAGCCAAACCCGTGGATTTTTGAACATATAAGCTCTCAACTTTTTATGTGTAAAGCCGACTCGCAGTTAGCTTTTGTTCAAAATGAACTAATATTATTTTATATAAAAGGCTTGTGGCTGTCAAGAGTTTTTTCGAAAGTTTTTGATTTCGGGTGACGCAGCGGAGGGCAAAGCCGTAGGGCTTATTGCTGTTATACTTAGGGTAGACGTTAGCGGAGCCGAAGTCCAAGCCCCGTGAATTTGCGTAGGAGTTAGGCGTAGATGCCCAGAAGTAGCCGCTCGTGCCTTTCCGATCCGTGCCGCCGTTGCCCCACCAGAGATCGCCCGACATCATAACCGAAAGAGGAAGGCTGCGGAGAGCTCTGGAAGGAAAACGCAAGTAAAACGGGCGGCGCAGCGGAGGGTAAAGCCGTAAGGCTTATTGCCGCCACCCTTAGGGTAAACGTAAGTGGAGTAGAAGTTCAAGCCCCGTGAATCTGTGTAAGAGAAAGGCGTAGATGACCAGAAGTAGCTATGTGTGCCTCAGCCGTATAATGTGCCGGTGTGCCAGATGTAATCGCCCGACATCATAACCGAAAGAGGAAGGCTGCGGAGAGCTCTGGAAGAAAAGGCGCACGCAGGGCTTAACGTTATCGTTTTATTATGGATTTATAGTATTTGATTCCCTGTCTCGCGGCGGCGGTTTGAGCCTCTTGCTTCGAATGGCCGGTGCCGGTGCCTTTGATGGATTTTCCGACATAAGCTCCCACGGTAAAAGTTTTATCGTGGTCGGGGCCGTCCTCTTTCAGAGTTTTATAAGAAGGGGTTTCTCCGTCGTATTGTTGGGCGAGTTCTTGGAAATAGGATTTTGGATCGCGCCAGGAGCCTTCCTCGAGGATTTCGTCAATTTTGACGAGGATGTGTTTTTCTATGAACTTTTTGGCGGTTTCGTAACCTTGGTCGAGATAGATTGCGCCGATCACGGCTTCAAAACAGTCGGCAAGGATGACGGCATGAGCGCGGTCGGTACCGCGTTTTTCGCCTTTAGAAAGGCGGACGAGAGGAGCATAGCCGAGTTTTTCTCCGGCGGCACCTATGGACTCGGTGCGGACAAGGGCGGCACGCCAGGCGGTCATGATTCCTTCGGGCTCGTTGTAGTTTCTGTAGAGAAAGTCGGAGGAAACAAGTTCCAAAACGGCATCGCCGAGAAATTCAAGACGTTCGTTGTGGTCGTGGGTAGATTTTTTGTGCTCGTTAACATAGCTCCTATGGGTTAGGGCGGTTACGAGCAAGTTGATGTCGTTAAATTGAAAGCCAAGTTTAGACTCGGCAAATTCTTGATAAGGGGTGGTATCCATTTTAATATTCTCCGCTGCGGATTTTTTTCTTAGCAATTAGCATTAGTTTTTCTATGTCTTCGTATTCAATCGCGTCGAGGGCATCGGCGAATTTGAACCATTCGATACCGTTCATCCATTTCTCCTTAGTCGGGGTTTCTCGGAAATCGAGAGAGTGGACGAGGTAGATTTGAGTCGTCATCAAGACGAGTTTGTCGAGGCGGCGATATTTGAAGTGGATTTTTCCAAGCCAACAGAGGACATTGATATGGAAAAGACCCGCTTCTTCTCCGATTTCTCGGATTGCGGTTTGTTTGGCGGTTTCTCCGGGTTCGATATGGCCCTTGGGGATGGTCCAACGATTCTTGGAATCTTGGATGAGGAGGATTTCTATATCCTTTTTGTCTTTCGAGAGACGAAAAACGATACCGCCAGCGGTCGGTTCGCGGACAATCTCTTGAATCGCCGGCTTGCGGCGAAAAACCGTGTCGCGAAACTTGGCGATTGGGGAGGGTTTGTATTGTTTCGGAAGGGCATCCGGAACTTTGAGATTACTCCCCTGGCGCTTCTTCGGCTCTGGAGTCTTCCTTCGGAGCGGAATCTGAGGGGTTTTGTTGTTCATTTGTTTCTAGGTTTAGTTGTTTAAAGGCGGTTCCAAGGACGCCGTTGATGAATTTAGAGGAATTTTCCGAGCCGAAAGCCTTAGCAAGTTCAACAGCTTCGTTGATGGCGACTTTCGGAGGAACGGAACCGGCGCAATGCTTGAGTTCGTAGAGGCCGATGCGGAGGACGTTGCGGTCGATAGCGGCGATGGTTTCAATTGGCCATTCAGGGGCAAGAGGAGCAAGATCTTTGTCAAGCTCTTCAGCGTGAGAAACAACTCCCTTAGAGAGATTATAAACGAACTCAGTGTCTCCGAGGGCTTTCTCGTAGGGGAGGATGTTTTTTGCGACAATATGGTCAATATCGGCGCTGGCATCGCCCGCCTTATTACGAAACTCGTATTCGTACAAGCTTTGTAATGATATGATTCTGCCTAAATGCCGATTTGATGCCACCTTTAGTCCTTTTTGTTTTTAGCTTTTTTGATAGTCTTAACTTTAAGATTCGGGGTCTTTTTCTTGGTTTCAAAGGCCTTAACGGGGGAAACTTTGTTAACGGAACGAGCGAGCTTTAAACGGAGATGACTGCGGCGGAGACCGGTCTTTCTTGGGCTGCTCTGTTTTTTAGGTTCAGGCATAATGCTCCTTTAATAATATAGATACTTTGGGCTATTTTATCACTAAATTGATGAAATAGCAAGGGAGATTTGATAGGATTTAGAGAGAAAATTTGACAAAATAAAACGGTTGTGGTATAATGAAAGGATAAGGTATATTCTTGGGGAATAGAGAAGATTAGGCGACGATGTTGAGAAGCTTGGCTTTTTTGACAAAAATCGTCTTTTTTGGTTCGTTTTTGACGAATTTTTGGACATTTTGGTCGGCGAGAGCGAGCTTGATGATTTGTTCCTCTTCTTCGAGGAGCTCGGTCTTTATTTCTAATTTCGCGCGGAGTTTGCCGTTAACCTGGATGATGATTTGAGTGAGGTCGGAAGCGAGGAGCGATTCGTCAAAAGTTGGCCAGGAATCGTCGGACTCGAATTTCTCGAGGATTTCCGAGGCGAGGTGAGGGGCGAAAGGCTTGAGGAGTTTTCCAAGGGTAATGATATCTTCGGGGGCAGCGCCGATTTTGTAGAGTTCGTTAACATATTCCATAAGGGCGGAGACGGCGGTGTTAAAGGAGTTGCGTTCGATATCTTCAGTGACTTTTTTGATGGTTTTGTTGCGGATGATGGCGGAATTATTGGCGGGATTTTTACTTGATGTATTTTCAGAAAATGCTAGCGTCCAACAACGATTCAAAAAGCGGTGGACGCCGCCAACCGAGCGGGGATTCCAGGCGGCATCGAGATCATAAGGACCGATAAACATTTCGTAAGTACGGAGAGTGTCGGCGCCGTAACCAGAGTCGATGACATCGAGAGGATCAATGACATTCCCTTTTGACTTGGACATTTTTTTGCCGTCGGGCGCATTAATGTAACCGTTGTAGAGGAGCTTTTTGATTGGCTCGCGGAAAGGAAGCTTGCCTTCGTCGGCGAAGAATTTGCACCAGAAGCGGATGTAGAGGAGATGGGCAACGGCGTGGTCAGCACCGCAGTAAATGTCGAGCGGTTCCCAATAAGCGATTTTTTCAGGATTCCAGGCGAACTTATTGTCTTTAGGGGAGGCATAGCGCCAGAGATACCAGGAAGAACAGGCATAGCCGTCGAGTGTGTCGGTTTCTCTTGTCATTTCTTCGAGAGTTGTCTTTCCGGTTTCTGGGTCGGTAACGGGGATTTTAACTTTGAGCCAGTCGGTTGCTTTGGCAAGAGCAGAGCGGCCGGAATTGTCAGGCTTATAATCGCCAACTTCGGGGATTAAGACGGGAAGTTGGTCTTCAGGGATGGCATGAGCGACGCCGTTTTTGTCATAGGCGATAGGGATTGGGCAACCCCAATAGCGTTGACGAGAAATGAGCCAGTCGCGCATGCGGTAAGTGGTTTTTGACTCGCCGTAAGGTTGGTCGGGGGTTTCGGTTATTTCTTTGATTTCTAGATTGAATTTTTCTGCGAACTCGCGGTCGCGGTCGTCTCCGGCGGGGACGGCCATGATAGCGCCAGTGCCATAGCCGATAAGAACGTAGTCGGCAACCCAGATAGGGATTTTTTCTTTAGTGGCGGGGTTAATAGCGTAGGAGCCGGTAAAGACACCGGTTTTTTCTTTGTTTTCTTGACGTTCGATTTCGCTCTTTTTGAGAGAGGCGGAACAATAGGCCTCAACTTTAGCTTTCGTGTTGTCATTAACAAGGGATTTGATTAAGGGATGTTCGGGAGCAAGGACGAGGAAAGTAGCGCCGAAAATTGTGTCGGGGCGGGTCGTGAAAACACGGACAGAGAGGTCTTTCTTCTCTTCGATTTCAAAGTCGATTTCTGCACCGCGACTTCTTCCAATCCAGTTTGTTTGCATAGTTTTGATTTTGTCGGGCCAATCAAGAGAGTCGATGTTGTCGAGGAGCTCGTCGGCATATTCGGTGATTTTGAAGAACCACTGTTTCATTTTCTTCTTCTCGACCTCAGAACCGCAGCGCCAACAATGACCGTTTTCTACCTGTTCGTTTGCGAGGACGGTTTGGTCGACGGGACACCACCATTGGTAGCTCTCTTTTTGGTAGGCGAGGCCTTTTTTGAAGAGTTGGAGGAAGCACCATTGAGTCCAGCGATAATATTCAGGGTCAGAGGTGTTTAGTTCCCTGTCCCAATCGATATAATAGCCGAGACGTTTGAGCTGGTTTCTGAAATTGTTGACGTTGGTTTTGGTCGCGAGTTTGGGGGAGGTGCCGGTTTTTATGGCATAGTTTTCGGCGGGGAGGCCGAAGGTGTCGTAGCCGAACGGACGGAGGACGTTAAACCCTTTTTGGGAATAGAAGCGCGTTAGAACATCGACGATGGTGAAATTTCTGACGTGACCGACATGAAGGCCGGCGCCAGAAGGATAAGGAAACATTTCCGCGAGGAATTTTTTGGGCTTTTCGGAGCCATCAGGATTTTTTGCTCCTTCGACGGCCTTGAAAGTTTTTTCCTTTTCCCATTTTGCTTGCCATTTTTGTTCGATTTTTAGCGGTTCATAACGATTCATGAGATTATTATAACATATCTTGGGAGATTTGAGAGCGGAGGGGGCTGACGGTTTTTAAAAATAAAAAAGCTCCGGTTTTTTCCGGAGCTATTCGGTTTTTTGGGTGGTACTGTTTAAAATTTCCTCGGATTTATCAATAACTCGTTGTAGGTTTTTTGTTGCTGTTAAATCCGAAGGATTCGTTTTTCCGCCGCTAAATTGAGCTTGATAGATATGTTCGGCGAGGTTGAGGAAATTGTTTAATGTGTCGAGTATTTCTTTATTCTCGTAGGTGATTTCTACGATTCGATCAAGAACGGAGTCTAGTTTTAGGAATTCCCTCCATTCATTAAAAATGCATTCCATGACTTTTTCTTGGTTTTCTGAGTATTTATCTAGGCAGTTTTGAACCAAAATTTCCGAGTCAAAGAGCATTGTGAGTTGTCTTTTGTTCAGTTTTTTAACAATTTCTTCTGTTATAGTCGTTATTTCCTTATTTTGGCGTTCGAGCAGTTTAAAGGCTTCCTCGAAACCAGTTAGCATATATGATCGCGAATGAGAAGCGCATACTTGGAAAAGAGCCAAGAACCAAGAGTAGTGCATATAGCGTACGTCGGAATTTGTGAGGATGAATCGGCTATCGTTGATCGTATAATGACTTAGAAGATCTTTGTAGCTTTTTGCGTTAAGCGGGACTACGAATTCTTTGTTCGCGTTAAATTTTATGCGGAATTTTTTTGGCTTTTCTCGATAATCATCAGTTATATGATCGGTTTCTGGGTCATTCTTATAGTCTAGTGATTTAAGTTTGCGCCAGAGAAAAGGTTTTATGATGACGAATATGAGATTCCCCACGATGCATCCCAGAAGAAGAAATGTCATTGATTTATAATTCATACAGTACCCTCCTTTTAAAGAACAAGTTTCGTTAACTAATGACTGTAATTATAAAAGATTATGTGGAAACTGTCAATAAAATACTAGAGAACAATACATCTTCCGAACATCCACTAATGTCGCCGTTCAGATTTTGCCCTATGCGCATTTGCTAATGTCGCCGGTGTCGTGCCCGCCCGTCGTTACGAAACTTGCACAAGGCTTTTCTTCCTCTCTCGAAAGCGGGGAAAATCCAGTCGGAATTTTCTCATAGT
>JAFWKB010000008.1 GCA_017511405.1 Candidatus Saccharimonadota bacterium | reverse complement strand
TCCATCTCCATCCCCGGAACCTCTCCGAGCCAAGCTAAAAACTCGTCAAAATTCTTCTTTTCTCGGCTAAATTCCCTAGGCATTATGTCCTCCAATCATCTTATTCCTTTTTCTCCCGTTCGCTCCCTTCTCGAAACTCATCGCCTTAGAAATCGAATTCGCCCCATACCTCTTTTTTATCTCAATTACCGCCTCCGTCAGTTTCTCATCTTTCTCCTCCTCTACCTTCTCCTCAAGCCTCATCTGTTCTCCTTTCTCAACCTCCTTTTCCTTGAATACTTCCGCTCCAACATAAATTCGTTTTACTTTCTGACCTTTTTCTATCACTTTCTCGAACAAATCTCCCATCCGCTGGATTAAGATCTTCGCCGAAGCCGTCGCCTTGCCATTTTTCCCGAACACACGAGTCGACCCATGCGCCTTCCTTTTGCTCTCAAACACCAAATCAAGCGTCAAAAGCGTCGTTTTTGCTCCTTGCTCAACCAATCTCATCGCTAATTCGTCCACCATTTCCATCGCCAAAAGTTTTCCCGTTTTTGCGTCAACCGCCTCTCCGAGCACTTGCCCCGACGAAAGGGAATTATTCTCTGCTCGGAATGCTTTTATATCTTTCATCTCCACCGGCTCAATCCCCCAAATGTGATCAATGAAAAGTTCCGCATCAACTCCAAAAAGTCGATAGAAAAATTCCTCGTCTTTAAGTGCCACCCTTGCTAAATCCCCCATAGTAAACAAATTAAATTTTTCCAACTTTCTAGTCGTCGCCGGTCCAATTCTCCAAAAATCCGTCAGCGGTCTGTGCGTCCAAAGCTTCCTCTTAAACTCCTCCTCGCCTAAAAACGCAATCCTCGTGCCAAATTTATCCGCCGCTACCTTCTTCGCTAAAATGTCCATAGCAACCTTCGCAAGATATAAATTCGTCCCCACCCCAGCCGTCGCTACAAGCCCAGTCTTCTCGTAAATCTCCCTTAAAATTCCTCTTACGAATTCCTCTGCCCCCTTCTCAGCATATTTTAGATAACTGGAAATATCTAAAAACACCTCATCAATCGAATATCTAAAAATATCTTCCTCTGCAACCGCGTTCAAAAAAATTTCTTTATAAACTTTTCTCGAATATTCTAAATATTTTTTCATCCGCGGCGGCGCCACTATATATTCCAAGTTTTTCCCAGTCTCAAATTTATATTCTCTTGCTTTCTCCTTCACCTCGAAAAGTCGACATCTCCCCGGAAGACCTAACTTTTTCAAACTCGGCGAAACTGCCAAACAAATCGTTCCATCCGTTCTCGTGACATCCGCTACAACCAAATTCGTTTCCATCGGATCAAGCCCCCTATCTACACACTCGACCGACGCATAAAACGATTTGAAATCAATTGCCGCATAAAACTTTTGTTTTTCCATCTCTTCTCCTCGCGAAAAAGCTCCCGAAACCGGGAGCTCCCGGAACGTTAGGCCGTTGTGAGGTGCCAAGAAAGATCGTTCGAGTTAAACTCGAGCTGGTACTTTCTTTGGCCAGCCATAATGTCGAAAATATGATGTGCAACCGTACCAACAAAACGAATATGAGTACGAAGCAACTCCGTAACCTCAACTTCCGTTTCTCCCGCTCTCTTGAAAGAAAGCGGTTGGCAAGGCGTCATCTCATACCCAAAAAGGGCCATAACTTCGACGCGTTCCATTTTATTATTATTTCTCATAACTAACTCCTTGAATTTTATTCTTAGAGTCATTTATGTGAGCCAACGGCTCAAAGCTACCGGTATAAATGACAATGCCGACAGCCAGAATTCTTTTGTCTAACCAGTGACCGAAGTATAACTAGACAATCCCATTGTACTATTTTTCAACCACCCCCGCCAGACTTGTTTTTTCTAAGTTTTTTATTATGCTAAAAGAATTTAAACCTTTGGAGAGGAAAGAGTCGGAAACTTACCGGCCCAGCCACCCTACAAAACGGCACAGTTCCAAGTCCGTTGCGACTATCATAACTATATCCCCCCTCACGATTATCACCGCTCACAAACAACTCTCCGGCCGGAACCACAACATCAACCTCCCCGCTCGTATGGGCCTTCGGTCCCTCGTTCTCAGATTTTCTCCAAAGTTCATCATACACAAATCCCTCCGGATGTTCATCATTATAAATTTTCATCACACCATCTTTAACCTGGACACGCTCTCCCGGAAAAGCAATCACCCTCTTAATCAAGAATTGGTCATCAATATTAATCGGTGCCGCACAAGTAAGCGGTCCACTCGAATCCCCATTCGCAAACACAATAATCTCGCCTCTTTCCGGGACAAACTCATTTCCCAAAAAGTGCGACCAGGAAACTCTAAGACGATTCACGATTACCCTGTCGTCGTTCAAAAAAGTATTCTCCATACTCTGGCCAACGACATTATAAGATCTGAATACGAAAGAATTTAAAAGAAAGGTTCCAAGCGCAACTGTACCGACAAAAAGAATTAACGACAAAAAATCTTTTACTAACGGATGCCTCTGAAAAAACGAAGCTTCATTAAAACTTTTTTCCATATACCCATATTATATCACCCTTTATTATTTTTTGAACATAATTCGCTTATTTTATTTTTTAAGATTTTTAAGATTTTCTTTAGAATTTTGGTATATAATATAAGCATATGGCAACAGATTACGTATTCATCAGAAAATCACGCAACACCTTGTCTAACATCCTCCATGTTGCGATGAACATCCTTCTCGGCGTAGGTACAATTTTTATTGGCGTCGTCAGCGGAAGCTGGATTATCGGCTTCATCCTCGTCCTCGTCTCGAAATGGCGTATGTTCGCCGTCCGTCCTCGCTATCTCTTACTCAATCTAAAGTCCAACCTCGTCGATCTCATCGTTGGTTTTTCGTTTGTTCTTCTCGCTTATTTCTCCGGCGCTGAGCTTCTTCCCGTCCACTATCTCCTCGCCGTCGGCTACACTTTCTGGCTCATCATTATCAAACCTAAAACTTCCGAATCTTGGACTCGCTTCCAAGCTCTAACCGCAATCTTCCTCGGAACCTGCGCCGCATCCATCCTTTGCGCGAGCACCAACGCTATCGTCCTTGTTCTTCTCGAATTCGTAATTGGCTACGGCGCTGCTCGCCACATCCTCGTCCAAAACAACAACTCTCTCTATGACGGCTTCCCGGCCTTCGCCTTCGCCCTCGTCTTTTCGGAAATCGCTCTTCTCGCTCATTCTTGGCTCATCGTCTATACCTTCATCAATTTCGGCATCATGGTCCCTCAACTCGCCTTAATTCTCGTCGTGGTCGCCTTTCTCGCGGAAAAACTTTATTCAAACACCGAATCTCGCGATGGAACAATTAACCCCCGAGAAATCGCCCTTCCCACTCTCTTCAGTATTATCGTCCTCGCGGTCATCATTATTGGCTTTAGCGAACCGATTTTCAACATCTAACATTTAACTAAAAAGGAGAAAAATATGAAAGAACCCATTATTAAAGATGCAAAAATTATAGAAACCTCAAAAACCACCGAAGCCACGGAAAAACCCAAAGCTTCTGGAAACGGCCTCAAAATCGCCGCTTTCGTCATCGCCCTTTTCGCTCTCTTTTTCTCAATCGGAAGCTCTGTTCTCTCCGCCTTTACTCTCCTCGCCCTCGGTTCCTCAAGCCCTTCAACAGTTGGCTTCGCCAACGAGTTCAACGGTCTCGACAGTAATTCCGCTAATTTCACCGAAGGCTCAATTGCCGAGGTGGCAAATTCCGTCTCCAATTCCGTTGTCTCGATTCTAACCGAGGTTAAATCAACTCAATACAATCTCTTCTATGGCCCAACCGAATCCACCGGAAGCGCCGCCGGAACCGGAATTATCGTTTCCTCAGACGGCTACGTCTTAACTAATAAGCATGTCATCGATGGCGCTACCAAAATCTATGTCGTTCTCGACAACGGAACCGTCTATAACGATGTTTCTCTTGTCGCCACCGACCCTCTAAACGACGTTGCTTTCCTTAAAATCAACAATGCCGAAAATCTCTCTGCCGCTAAACTCGGCGACTCTAAAACCATTACCACCGGCCAACAAGTTATCGCAATCGGCAATGCTCTCGGTCAATACCAAAATACCGTTACCTCCGGAATTATCTCTGGAACCGGCCGTTCTCTCGTCGCCACCGACTCGAATTACCAGTCCGCCGAAACCTTAACTGACATGATTCAAACCGACGCTGCAATCAACTCTGGCAACTCTGGCGGTCCGCTTGTTAATGCCGCCGGCGAGGTCATCGGCATCAACACCGCCGTCTCGAGCGGCAACAATATCGGCTTTGCCATCCCCATCTCAAGCGTCAAGGGAATGTTAAACTCTCTCCTTAAAACCGGAGAAGCCAAGCGTGCCTATGCTGGAATCTCCTATTCTTCTATCAATGCTTCAAACGCCATAGAAAACAAACTTCCAACCACCACCGGCGCCTACGTTAACTCCGTAGTTTCTGGCTCTCCCGCCGATTCCGCCGGCCTCAAGCAGGGCGACATTATCATTGCCGTTGACGGAATCAAAATCGCTGCAAACTCCTCCCTCGGCACTCTTCTCGGCGAACACTCTGTCGGCGACAAAGCTACCCTTACCATCATTCGAGGCAATAACCAACAAGAAACAACCCTCACTCTAACCGAATATAAATCCTAACGCTCCTCATTCCGCAAAAAATCTCCCTTCTCCGGGAGATTTTTACTCTATCCCCTGATTATATCACGCTTTTCCAAAAAAGTCAAGCATAACCTGAAATCCTCTCGTTTCTATCTCTATAAAACCCTGTTTTTTCGCAAATTCTTTCAGTCGTTTATGTTGACACGGATCTGCCTCTAAAACCAAATACTTCGTCCTCCCTCTCGTTTGCTTAATTAGCCTAAAAATAACCTCTAGTCCGCCATCTTCCGCATAAAGAGCAATCTCCGGCTCATCTTTCAAAGCTACCGACTCTGGCTCTTTAAGCCACTCCCAGCTCCTATCAACATACGGTAAATTTGCCAAAATAACCTCAAACTCCCCTTCAACATTTTCCATTAAATCACTCTCTAAAAATTTAACCTCCGCTCCTAACTGTCCCGCATTCCTTTTTGCTATTTCAAGCGCCGGTCGAGAAATATCGACCGCCACCACCTCCGCCTCTGGAGCTTCAAGTTTCGCCGTTATCGCAATAATTCCGCTTCCCGTTCCAACGTCAAGCATTCTTGGATGTTTAGAAAGTCTCCTTTTCGGAGGTTTAACGCCCAGCAAAATCGCCTGCCCCATAAGTGATTTGAAACAATCTATCATCTGTTCCGTCTCAGGGCGGGGAACTAAAACGTCGGGAGAAATCTCGAACTCTCTCCCATAAAAATCTCTAGTTCTTAGCGAGTCCACGTTCATATTTCACGAGCTCCGCCACGATATCTTCAATATCTCCGTCCATAGCCGCCCCAATATTTGAGCGTGAATAATGAATTCTATGATCCGTAATCCTATCTTGAGGGAAATTATATGTCCGAATCTTTTCGCTTCTATCTCCTGTTCCGATTAACGATTTTCTCGCCTCGCTCGCATTCTTCCTTTCTTCTTCCTTTTGTTTTTCCATCAACCTTGTTCTAAGAATCGCCATGGCCTTAACCCGGTTTTGTTGTTGGCTTCTTTCATCTTGCATCGCCACCACAATCCCCGTCGGAAGGTGCGTAATTCGAACCGCCGAATCTGTCGTGTTAACCCCTTGTCCGCCATGTCCGCCCGAGCGATAAATATCAATCCTAAGATCTTCCTCCTTAATCTCGACGTCTTTCTCTTCCGCCTCAGGAAGCACGGCCACTGTCGCCGTCGACGTATGGATTCGCCCCTGACTCTCCGTAACCGGTACTCTTTGAACTCTATGCACTCCGCCCTCAAATTTCATCTTTCCATAAGCCCCGTCCCCCTTAACCTTAAAAATTACCTCCTTAACTCCCCCCGCTTCATTCTCATTTTGAGAAATCAACTCAACTTTAAGGCCGTTTCGCTCTGCAAACCTCTGATACATCCGATAAAGCTCGCCCGCGAACAAAGACGCCTCGTCACCCCCCGCCCCCGCACGAATTTCCACAATCGCCGGCTTATCATCCGTCGGGTCTCTCGGGATTAACCTTTCTTCAAGCTCCGCCTTATCCTTCTCTAGCTCCGCCGTAAGTCGCTCCACGTCATCCTTCGCAAGCTCTCCAAGTTCAGGATCATTGACCAGTTCCTTCACCTCCTCAAGTGCCTTCTCTTTCCTTAAAATCGCATCTCGAAGCTCTAAAATCTCCCCAAGTTCCACCCCACGCTTTGACTTTTCCGCGAAGCTCGGATCTTTATAGGCTTCTGCCCCGGCTAAAAAATTTTCAATTTCTTGTTTTTCTTTCTCTAGTTTCTGGAAATCCATATTCATATATGTTATTATAGCATAAAACGTAACTACGGGACCTTAGCTCAGCTGGCTAGAGCGCACGATTCACATTCGTGAGGTCAGAGGTTCAAGCCCTCTAGGTCCCACCAACTAACCC
>JAFWKB010000051.1 GCA_017511405.1 Candidatus Saccharimonadota bacterium | reverse complement strand
GTCCATTGATGCTTTTGGACCAATTTCGGATAACGCGGGCGGAATCGCCGAAGCGGCAAGACTTGATCCGGGAGTTAGAATTATTACCGATAAACTTGATGCGACTGGAAATACAACTGCGGCCATGGGCAAAGGCTTCGCGATTGGCTCAGCTGCACAGACAACTTCTTCGCTGACTCTAGCTTATATCAGTATTGCGTTTGTCGGAACGGTAGTTATTTCTTTCAATATCTCAACGCTTCCGTCAATATTGGGCGGGATGATTCTCGGAGGAGCGCTCATTGGCAAGTTTTGCGGAATGCTTGGACGAGATACAATTAACTCGGCGGCAGATATGGCGGACCACGGAGATGAGCTGATGACACCAGAAATTGTTAGTGGAACAGCAGTCTTGAGGGATTCGGATTATACAGACCTTGTCAAACGGGCGGTTAAAAATTCAATCAGACGAATGATATCGCCATCCGTGTTAGCGATTTTAGCAACCGCTTTCGGCGGAATTATCTTTGGGTTTGGTTTTATTGCCGGCTTCTTGCTCGGAGCAACCGTGGTTGCCGTCTATCAGGCTATCTTTAACGGTAACTCTGGCGGCGCGTTTGATAATGCTAAAAAGTATTGGGAACAAAAGGCGCTTCGCGGAGAAATCGACAAACATGGTGCCGCTTATATCGCAATTCATAAGTCAGTCGTTAATGGTGATACGATTGGAGATACAAGAAAAGACGTAATTGGTGTTGCGCTCGACATTTTTATTAAGATGATGTCAACCGTAGCAAATACGCTTGCTCCGATTTTTATCAATTGTTCAATTCTAAAATTTTAATCCCCTCTCACTACAAATCCCCCGGAAAACCGGGGGAGTTTTTATGCTTAACAATTTTTAGGAAATATGGTATAATATTATGGCTATACTCACTTGATGGGAGGTGATTAATGTGAGTCGTATATTTAGAGTATCTGGGAATGCTATGCAGTTTGGGAGATGGTTAGAACCCGACCCGTCGTTTTCTGGGAAGATTGTCGTAAACGAGGAGGATGAATTCTATGGTTTTTGTGATGAGTTTTGCAACAACAAACCGGGCGCAGGACAGACTCGCTATGTCGTGGGTGCATTCGTAGACAATGAACTGAGCGAGCAAAGAGGTATTATATTTTATAAGATATCGAACAATCTAGTGCAAGCTCCGCTTGTATACATCATGTCGGATTTAACAAACCTCAATAGTGGCTCATGGGCCATATTATCTAGTCTCGGATATTTCCACGAGCAAGGAAAAGCGATAATCTTCGTCGAGGAAGAGGATTTTTCCGAAGAAGCAGTAGAAGCCATTAGAGCCAAATATAAGACTCTCAATGATGAGGGCGTAGAAAATGGCAACGGTGAGCTTCTTGGACAAATTCAATCTTATATTCAGGCGAAAGGCTACAAACAATAATCCCAGGTGAACCAGGCATTTTATGTCTGGTTTTTATTACTACTAAAAAATCGGCAAAATGCCGACTTAGATAAAATCTGGTGGCTCCGACTGGACTTGAACCAGTGACACAAGGCTCTTCAGGCCTCTGCTCTACCAACTGAGCTACAGAGCCAACCTCTTTTTATTATATCATAGACTGTGGTATAATGGAAGGTATGAAAAAGCTAAATACCTCCCCAATTTCCGGTATGCAAGAGCTTCTTCCGCTCGAGCAGGCCATGTTTAATAAATATAAAACGGAGATTAGAGAGGTGTTCTTGCGTCATGGGTTCTTGGAAATCGAAACGCCGATGATTGAGCGAGAAGAAATCTTATTCGCAAAAGCCGGGGGAGAGACCGAGAAACAAATTTATAAGGTCGTAAAGACGGAAGAAACCGCTAAGGATGCCGACCAAGCGCTCCGGTTCGACCATACCGTGCCGCTCGCAAGATATGTCGCGGAACACGAGTCGGATTTGGCGTTTCCGTTTCGGGTGACGCAGATTGGGCGAAATTTTCGCGGAGAGAGAGCGCAGAAAGGGCGTTTCCGCGAGTTTTACCAATGCGACATCGACGTAGTTGGGCGAAATAACCTCCCGATTGAATATGATGCGGAGGTGATCGCGACGCTATTTGAGGCGCTCAGACGACTTAAACTTCCAAAAATCTTAGTGAGAGTTTCTAATCGCAAAATTTTATCTGGATTTTTGGAAGGGGTAAACTTGAATCACCTTTCGGCGGAGATTTTTTCGATTATTGACCATGCGGAGAAAGTACCGAAAGAAGTAACGAACGAAAAATTGAGAGCGCTTGGAATTGGCGACGACTTCGTGAAACTTGTTGAGAAGTTTATAAATCTTAGTGGCGAGTTTTCCGAAGTCAGAGACAAACTTGAAAAACTCGGTATCGAGAGCGAAAAGTTTAATAAAGGAATCGAAGAACTTGGGAGGGTGTTTGGGCTTCTTGAGAAACTCGGACTTGCTGGGTCGGTGGTCGCGGATATGAAAATTGTGCGTGGACTTGACTATTATACAGGAACAGTATTCGAGACGGTTTTGGAAGATTATCGGCAAATTGGCTCGATTTGTTCCGGCGGAAGATACGATAACCTTGCAGAACTTTATACCGATCAGGTTTTGCCGGGCGTCGGAGGCTCGATTGGGCTTACAAGGTTGTTTTTCTTGATGAACGAATTTGGATTAAATAAGGAGGAGATAGAAAAACCGGTAGAAATCGCGATTATACCTTTCTCTGAAGAACAAATTCCGATTTGTCTCGAACTTGCGCAAAAATACAGGGGTCAGGAGAAGAAGGTTGATGTAGTTTTAACCGACAAAAAACTTGGTGATAAACTTAAATATGCGGCGAAGGTCGCGCGATTTGGGATGGTAGTCGGAGAAAACGAGGTTGAGACGGGAGAGTATAAGCTAAAAGATTTTGAGACAGGAGAAGAAATCCCTGCGTAACCATCTTTTGTCGCAACATTTTTTACGGAGTCCGAGATTTGCGCTGTTTTTGATTGGACATTCGGATATTAAGAAGCGAGATTTGGTTTTGGAAATTGGGGCGGGTTCGGGAGTGATTACGACGGCGCTTGCGAAAAGATGCAAGAAAGTTTTTGCGATTGAACCGGACGAGATGACGGCGAAAAAATTAAGAGAAAACCTTGAGAGGCAGAAAATAGTAAATGTTGAGGTCATCGAACAAGATTTTTTGGAGCTTCAACTAGATTTTTTGGGTGAGGAGTATAAAGTTTTTTCCAATCCGCCGTTCCATCTATCTTCAAAAATCGTACGGAAGCTCGTCGAGGCGAAGAATCCGCCAAAATCTTTTTATTTGATTCTCCAGAAACAATTTGCATTGAAACTCCTCAATACGGATAGGCATTATACCTCGCAACTTGGCGAGGAAGTGATTAGAGAGTACCAAACGAAGATTCGATATCCGCTCAAACCAACAGATTTTACGCCACCGCCGGCAGTACCGACCGTGCTTTTTGAGGCGAAAAGGATTCCTAGTTAAGGCCGGCGTTGTACATTTGGACGATTTCTTCCCAACCCCAAGAGTTATCAAAGCCGCCGGTAGAGTATTTTCCAAACACAAAGAACGGAAGGCCGGAGGCGACGGCGGAAGCCTTCAGTGTATTTTCTTGGATTTCTTGGACGGTTTCACGGTTGTCGTAACAAGATTTGAAAGAATCGCCGAGGCCGGCTTTTTCTCCGATTTTTTTCCAATAGTCGCGAGTCATGTCGGAAATCATCGGAGCGGTCTTAGAGTTGCCAATCCCTTTAGAATAGTAATCAGAAAAAAGTGAATCGAGCGCAAGATGATAATAGTCCCAGAATTTTCCCTCGCGAGCGGCACAATAAGCGCCTTCGGCAGCGGGACGAGAATATTCGATTCCGGAACCTTCATAGAGCATGTCCGTAACGCGAACTTCGTAGGCGATTTTATGCTCGGAAATATAGTCGTTTAGCTTGTCGTCATTTTCCGCAACAGTATGAGCGTAGTAGTTGCAGTAAGGACACATGAGGTCGGTATAGATGATAAAATGGCGCGAAGCGTTTTCTGTGTCGCCGAGAGTCATTTCTTTGTTCCAGATTTTCTCGGAAATGTCGGGATGTTTAACAGAACTCGTAATTAAGGCGAGAAAGATTAAGCCAAAAATACCAACAAGGAGACAGATGCGGACGGTTTTATTCATGAGTAACCTCTTTTTTCTTCATATATTCTTCACTCTTTATTATAGCATAGGCTGAGAAACCAAGCTTTTTAAAAACGAGAATTGCAAGAATGATTGCGAGGACGTTTAGGAGGAACGAAATTTTCCCGGCAAGAGAGATAGCGCCAGAAGCTCCAGACAGGATTGTACCGATGACGGGAGCAAGAAGAGTTGTTCCGCAGGTCGGACAACCAGAGCCGAGAACGACGAGGCCGGCGACAATGGCGGAAGATTCGAGGCCTTCGTTAGTTTTTTTATTGTGTTTAGCGACGAAGAAAACAAGGGCGATTAAGGATGATTGCAGAAAAATTAAACAGAAGTTTAAGAGCCAATCAGAAAAGGATTTGTTAACCCCGAAAATCGCAAGAAAGGCGGATTTTATAACGTTGAGCGCGCCGAGAAAATTGCCGGATTTGAGATTTATACCAATCAAACCAAATGAGGAAAAGCCATTAGAGAGTAAATTGATGAGAGTTCCAAAAATTAGAAAGGTTAAGATGAACGGCGGCCAGAAAGATTTTTTGCGCGAGGCGAGAAGAAAACCTTTGGCAGCTAGCAAGAATTCGTCACACCATTTAGCTAGTTGGTCTTTCATAAGGCTATTTTATCACGCCGGTACCGACCGTGCGACCGTCGACGGAGATTTCATAAGTCCCGGAGGTAAGGCTCGGGATACTAAAGACGAGGGTTTTGAAGCTTGTTTCAGCCTTGAAATTAACAATCGTGTTTGTATCGGTGTTTTTAACGTAAACCGTTGAGCCGGTAGCGACGGTTTCAGAAAGTTCGAGACTCAAAGATTTTTGAGGGGAAGTCGCAAGTGGATTCTCAAGCATACCTTGGCCGAGTGCAACAAGGTTTCCGCCGTTAATAACGATTCCGTCGTCAGCGTCGAGGGCGGCGTTATCGTTAGAGGTGTTCATAATAAGAAGATTGCCACCACCTATGATGATATTTTTATTAGAGTCGATTCCATCTCCGCCGACACGAACCCAGAGGAGTCCGCCATTTATCGCAATTGTTCCACCATTATCGCCACCAGCGTTCAAACCATCGTCGTTACCCGTAACCATTAGTTTCCCGGATTCGATAGTTAAGTCGGCGTTTTTAGTGGCGATTCCCTCTCCGCCAGATTGACGGCCAGAAACGGTGAGAGTTCCGTAGGATTTTTCGTCACCAGTTGATTTGATAGTTAGGGCGCCCATCGAGAAAAGCGCAGCATCGTAATCTGTTTCTCCACCGTCAGTAATAGCATTCGTCGTGTTCTCCATAAGGACGATTGTGAGGGGGTTCTTCGAGCGGTTGGCAATTGCGGAGGAGTCGGTGCTAGAAATAGTTACGCCGTTAAGGTTTAAAGTTACAGGGCCGTCGGAGTTAACGAAAACGGTGTAGTTCAAGATTCCGGAGAGGGTATGTTCGCCGGAAGCGGTGATTGTGATGTTTGAATCGTAGTTAGTTAAGTCGATTTCAGAATCATTGACAATTGTCCCTTCGTCAAAGTCGGACTTTTTCGAGTCATCTTTTTCCTCTTTTGAGGAAATCTTATCGAGGTTCTCTCCAGTAATCCGTAGGTCAGGACGACCGGAAAGGAGGAGCCAAACAATTATCCCGAAGCAAGCAAGAAGCGCAAACGCAAGGATAATAATCCAGACGGCTTGAGCTCTTCCCGAGGCTTTTTCGCTTTGTTTTTCTTCAAACTTAGTCGAAGTGACCTCGTCTTGTTTTTTCATTTCGGGTAATTCATTTGGCATCTTTTCCATAAGCATATTGTAGCATGAATTGCCTTAAAATGATATAATATGGAGATGAATTTAAAAAGTCCACGTTTTTTGAGGGTTAACCAATACGAGATTCCGGTTTTTAATGACGAGAAAAAGAAGGTAACCGTTGGTTGTGTTGGAGATTTTCATATAAGTAAAATTACCTCAGAGAAACAGAAGGCTTTTTTAAAACGCGGATTTGAGACGGTTCGGCCGGATGTGATTCTTGTTCACGGAGATTTAGTAGACTCGCCGGAATACCTAGAAGACGAAAAAATAGTTCGGGAACTCGAGAAGGAATTGAAGATTTGCGCAGGATTTGCACCGACACTTATCACACTCGGAAATCACGATCAAATTACGTCGTCGGGACGAAGAGATTTGCCGAAGATTCCCGAAGGTATAGTGGAAAAGTTCGAGAAGATTTTTGAGCGAGTTAATGTTAAACTTTTGAAAGACGAGTGGTTTGAGTTTAAGGATTTGAGAGTTTTTGGATTTCTTCAGGGACCAGAGTGTTCAAGAAAGAATGGGAAAGCGGCAGAAAACTATTCAGAAATGGAGCGGAAGATTAAGAAGCTTTTTAAAGACAGAAAACTCGAAACAAAACCCGGAAAGGCGAATTGGTTTTTCTCGCATGCGCCGTTACAGGATTTGGTCTATCTTAAGGAACTTAGAGGATTTGAGGTGTTCTCTTTTGGGCATATGCATGGCGGATGCGTGCCGATTGGGGTTGATAAGGTTGTCGATAAAATTGGGTGGAACGGCGGAATCGTGAGTCCGCATAAAGGTCTTTTACCTAAAAAACAGACTCGCGGGATTGAGATTTTGCCGAATCGAGCAAGAGTTGTGGTTAATACGGGGATGGTTGCGATTAGTGATGTTGGTCCAAAAGCGCTTCAATATGTGAACGCTTTGAAGGCGGCGGAAGTGACGGGAGTAATAATCTGTTAAATTCCTCAGTTTATAGCCACAGACAGGAACTTAGAGTTTTGTTGTTTTTATGATTTTCTGCCGAAAAGCTATCGCAAAAAAATAACCTCTTCGGAGGTTTATTTTTTTTGGTGCCCGAGATGGG
>JAFWKB010000050.1 GCA_017511405.1 Candidatus Saccharimonadota bacterium | reverse complement strand
CTTGATTCAAAGCGGCCGACGTCGGCAAGGCCGAAGATGGCGCGGGAGAAGCGGGCGAAGCAATTTGCGGCTTTTGAGGCGCTTGGGGAGTTGGAATAGTGGGGCGACGCAGCGGAGAGTAAAGTCGTAGGGCTTATGGTAGCTATTCTTAGGGCCGACGTTAGTGGAGCTGAAGCCCAAGGCGTGCGAATTTGTGTATGTGTAGGGGGTAGATGACCAGAAGTAGCCGTACGTACCTCTACTGCTGAGACTACCACTACCCCAGACGCGATAGCCCGACAACATAGCCGAAAGAGGAAGGCTGCGGAGAGCTCTGGAAGGAATCATGCAAAGAAGTACGGAATTTTGAGCGCGGGTGAAAGTTCCGAAAAGTTATTGAGGTAAAATAGAGGTGGAGATTTTGGAGGAAAACGGGCGACGCAGCGGAGGGTTAAGCCGTAGGGCTTATTGCTGCCATTCTTAGGGCTAATGTTAGTTGAGCCGAAATTCAAGTACCGTGAATCTGAGTAGGAGAAGGGCGTAGATGACCAGAAGTAGCCGACCGCACCTCTACTGTAGAGATTACCACTGCTCCAGCTGAGAATGCCCGACATCATAACCGAAAGAGGAAGGCTGCGGAGAGCTCTGGAAGAAAACGAAGCGCTTTTTGAGACGGACAACGCAGCGGAGGGGTAAGCCGTTTGGCTTACTGCTGCCATACATGGGGTTAACGCTAGTGGAGGCGAAGTTCAAGTTGTGCGAATACGTATACGCATAGGGGGTAGATGACCAGAAGTAGCCGTGCGTACCTCTATTGCCGAGATTATCACTGTCCCAGCTGAGATAGCCCGACATCATAACCGAAAGAGGAAGGCTGCGGAGAGCTCTGGAAGGAAAGTTGCCGGAAAGAGGAATTTTGAGCGCGGAGGAAAGTTCCGAAAGTTTATTGAGGTGAAACAAGGGGCGGTGATTAAAAATTAAGATAAGGTCTTGAGTAGTTTTTTGATTTTAGGGCGATTGAAGCCTTGAACCTTGGTTTCGTTCCCTGCTTTGTCAACGAAAATTGTTAGAGGAACAGATTTGATGTCGGGAAGGTTTTCGGCATTTATTTCTTCGTATTCTTGCCCGAGCTCATCGAGCCATTCCATAAGTGCGTGACAATAAACACAGGTCGGGGTGGTATAGACTTTAATCATCATTTAAACTCCTAGGGTAAAAGTTGTGGTTTTATTTGTTGAGTCGGCTTTTAGACTCCAGTTATTGCGCTTGGCGAGAGAATCGGCAATGGCGAGGCCGAGGCCAGAGCCGCTTTTGCTTTTATCGACTTGATAGAAGCGGTCGAAGATGTGAGCAAGCTTTTCTTTGGGGATGGTTGCCCCATCGTTTTTGATGGAAAGGGTTTTGGGAGTGACTTGAATCCAGATTTTTTGATTGCAATATTTGATTGCGTTGTCGGTTAAAATTTCTAAAATTTCTTTATAGTCGGCGGAATTGAGTTTTATGATTTTTTTATCGTCGAGGTTATAAGAAACTTTGAGAGTAATGTTTTTCTTTTTGAGCCGAGAATCGAAAGAGACGAGCGTCGACTCGACGAGAGGTTTGAGTTCTGTTGGTTCGGACACGAGGGCTTCTTTGATTGCATCGGTTTTGGCGAGTTTGAGGAGGGCGAGGTTAAGAGTTTCTATCTTGTCGGCTTCGGTTTCTATATTTTTTATCCAGTGATTGGTCGAGGAGAGGTCGGCAGCTTCGAGGTTCGCTTTGATTGCGGCGATGGGGGTTTTGATTTCGTGAGAAGCGTTGGCTATAAAAACTTTTTGGGTGTCATAGGCTTCTTTGACAGGCTTGATGGCTTCTTCGGCGAGATAAAGCGAGAAAATAAAGACGATGATTTCTACGGAAATGCCAGTAACGATGAGGACGAAAAGAAGGTTTTTAAGGGCGAGTTTACGATCGGTGAGGATGCGTTCCTCAATCATGCGGCGAACGTAGGTTTGAGACTGGTCGAAGGTGTCTAAGGTTTCTTCGGCGGGGATTGGCATTCGGGATTCGGCGGAGTTTTTAGCAACGAGAAAGACGGTCGCATAGGAGATAATGAGGATTGCAGAGGTTGTAAGGACGTTAATTAAGACAAATTTGTTGCGGAGATTCTTGAACATAAGCTAATTATACTATTTTTTGACAAGTTTGTAACCGAGGCCGCGGATTGTTTTGATGCTAACTTTAGAACTTACGCTTTTAAGTTTTTTGCGGAGATAAGACATGTATACTTCGACGTAATTGTCTTCGGCGAGCATCTCAGCGCCCCAGACGTGGCCAAGGATATAATCTTTTTGAACAGTTTTGTCGCCGGCTTCGATAAGCATTTTAAGGATTTCTGACTCTTTTTCTGTCAAAGTTACGCCGTTGACTGTGCGGTCTTCGGGGTCAAATTCAATATCGGCGAATTTGAGGATTTTTCTTTCGCGAATTGGAGGGCGGCGAGAAAGGGCGTTCAAACGAGCGATTAGTTCACTAGTCTTAAACGGCTTTGCAAGATAATCATCGGCTCCGAGTTCGAGACCTTTTACTTTATCTTCGATTTCCGAAAGGGCGGAGAGCATGATAACGGGAGTGTTGATACTCTGCTTCCTAATAATTTCTAGGATTTCTAGGCCGGACATTTTTGGGAGCATGATATCAAGGACAATAGCGTCGTAAACTGGTTTTTTAGCGAGTTTGAGGGCTTCTTCGCCGTCATCGGTCCAGTCGACAGCGATTCCCTGTTTTTTGAGGAGATGGGTGACGGCGTCGGCTAATAGTTTTTCATCTTCAACGTATAAAATTCTCATAAATATTTTTCCTTGTTTATGTTAGAATGATAGCAGAAATGTTTAAAACAAACCTTAAAAATATGAGAGTTTTTAAGGTTTTAAGGGAGGTGTTATGGAAAATAGTGAAATTTTGGAGGCGCTTGGGGGAGTGTGGTATTTAGCAACGGCCGAGGATGATCAACCACATGTTCGTCCTTTTGACCAGGCGGCGGAAATTGAGGGGAAAATTTATTGCGGAACTTCGAGAGTTAAGCGTGTTTTTTCTCAGATTGTCGCAAATCCGAAAATCGAGGTGTTTGCGATGAACGATTTCGGGACTTGTCGGTTTATGGCGGAAGCGTTCGAGGAAACTGATGAAAAGAAGGCAAAAGAGGCGTTCGATAAGATGGGAAAGCCTTTTGATGAAGAGAATTCTGTTGCAATTAGGTTTGAGAAGATTCAATCAGTTTAGATTTTTAATTAAAAATGCCCCAGAAGGGGCAGATTAGAAAGTAACTTTCACCTCGGGAGGGGTGAATTTGAAAGGAGGGGCGGGATTTTTGATTAGCGAACCGATTATCTCTTCGGTTGGATACTTGCTGCTAAGGTCATGGAGATGGTCGATTAAATCATCGTGGAGCTTCTCTATCTGATTGTTGGCAACGTCTAGGATGTTTCTTTGGTCGCTAATGATGTTGCGGGCGAATTGGGATAAATAGTGCTTTTTGGCGATTTTTTTGCTATGCTCGGTTTCGAGGATGACATGGAGAAGATCCGAAGCGGAATTACGAAGTTCTTTGGCTTTTTTGATTCTCTCGAACCAATCTTGAGAAAAATTAAGATTAAGATCTCGGTTGCATTTTGCAATTATTGAGTAATCGAGTTTTAAGGTTGAGTCAAAGCTTCCTTCGAGATTGTCGAGTTCGTTTAAATCGAGCTCATCTTTGAGTTCGGGAAATAAAACGACATAACTTTCGTGTTTCATTTTGAAGCTACCTCCTTTTTGGGAAAGAACTATAAAACGATATATCTTTCTATTATACACCTTCTGCTTAAAAAAGTCAAGTTTAACAGGGGTAGAAGGGGACGGAATTTGGAGGTAGAATTGATTATTTGGGGAGATTTTGAATTTCTCGGATTTTGGGGAGCTCGTCAAGAATAACCTTGACGCAGCCGGCAATCGGGATTGCTATGATGGTGCCGAAAAAGCCCATCATGTAGGTGCCGATAGTGATGGCGATGAGGACGATAAGGGGAGGGAGATTGAGGGCGTCGCCTTGGATTTTGGGTTCGAAGACGTTGGATTCGATGACGCTATAGATGGAGTAGTAAACAACCCAGAAGACGGCAGCGAGGGGGTTGTTGAGGAGAAGGAGAAGAGTGATAGTGATGCCGCCGATGAATTGACCGAACATTGGAATAATACAACAGACCATAGCAATCATGCCCATAGGGAGAGCGAGGTTGTTTTCTAAATGGAGAGCGGTTGAAATGACGAAGATAAAGATGGCGGAAGCACAACCGTTGATAATGGCGACGAGGACCTTTTTATCGACAAAGGTAGAAACAACCCAAGCCATTTTAGAGACTATATAGCGAGCTTCGGTAATAAGTTTAGCGTCACGATCTTTAGCTTCGGAGGTTGAGCGGCGAGCGCCAAGTTTGTTCCAAATGTCATTTAGGAGTCCGGGTCCTTCGAGAAGGAAGAAGAGAGACATGATTAAGGTGACTACGGTTTCCGTGACAATTGTGCTGATTGAGCCGATTCCGGAAAGAACGGATGAACCATAAGCGCTTAGGAAATTTTTAGAGAAATTTTCTACGGCGGCGGAGATTTCCGTAGAGAGGTCTTTGAAACCGAGGGCAGCTCCGATATCGCTTAGGAAATTGAGCTCCGAACCTTCAACCATATTGGGAAGATTAGAGACGAATCGAACGATTTCTTTGATGATTACGGGACCAACGATGGCGACTATGGCGGCGATAATAAGGAGAACAATGAGATAGGCGAGAAGAGTCGGGATTTTGGACTTGGTTTTCCAGATTTTAGAGAAGAGTTTTTCGACTTTGAGAGCGAAAGGACGAATCGCGATGGCGAGGAGGGCGGCAATTCCGGTCATCATAAGGGCGACACCAGCTTTTACGATAAAAACACCAGCAAGAATAAATCCGAGTGTTACGAGCCAAAAACGGATGAAGGTTTTTGTTTCTACTTCGATTATTTGGTGCGCCATAAAAATCTCCTTTGATTGGTTCTATTTTAGCATAGACGATTTTTTTTGACTATAGTATCGGGATAAAAAGTCGGTTTTGTAGGCTTCGTATGAATTTTTGAGGACATTTTGGCGGATTTCTTCGAAGATGCGGATAGTAAAACGGAGATTGTGGATTGAGGAGAGTTTATAGTAGAGGGCTTTTTCTTCTAGAGTTGGTGATTTCCAGAGGGCGCGTAGTTGGCCTTTCGTCCAACCAGAACGACAGGTTGGACAGTCGCAATTTTCGTCGAGGAGCTCGGGACAATCTTTGAATTTTCTCAAGTAGATTTCTCCGTCACGGGTATAAATTCGGCCATGGCGGGCTTCGCGGGTTGGGGCGACACAATCGAGGGTGTCGGCGCCGTTTTCGAAACCGATAAAGATGTCGTCGGGTCGAGAGAGACCGAGGAGATGCTTAGGTTTTTCAAAAGGCAATTCTTCATTGCACCAACGCAAAATATCTCCGAGTTGTTCTTTTAAAAAAGCTCCGCCGAGACCATACCCGTCAAAATCCATAGTTCCGAGAACTTTGGCAGTGCGACGACGAAGGTCTTCCCAGCGTCCACCCTGGAGAACGCCATAGAGATTTTGACGATAACCGAGTGAGTCGCGGATTTCTTGGTGTTTTTTTAGTGAGCGTTCGGCCCACATTTCTGTGCGGAACATGGCCTGAACGTTATAGTCATAATTATCGGCGAGAGATGTTAGCTCATCGAAAGCCATGTGGATGTCGGCGCCGATGTTGGTTTGAATCTGCATTGATTCTTCGGGACCGATGAATTCTTGCTCTCCCGTGAAGGGGTCGGTGAAGTCGACTCCTTCGTCGGAAACGTGGGCTAGACGGTTTTTTTCTGAGGTTTGTTTGATTTTTCTATCCATCGAGACGACTTTGCCGAGTCCGGAACCGAGCGACATGACTTGGAATCCGCCAGAATCGGTTAAGGTCGGACCGTTCCAACCTGAGTACTTGGCAAGTCCGCCTTGTTTAGCGATTTCGGGCGCAAGTTTTCTGAGGTGATAGCCGTTCGAAAGCATAGCTTCGGCTCCAATTTGATGAAGACTATCCATATCGACGAATCGAACTTCGCCTTTTGTTCCAACGGTCATGAAGGCGGGCGTTTTAATTTCGTCGTGAGCTGTTTTGATTGATCCGATTCTTCCTAGACCACTTTTCAATGTTTTATCAATGGTAAAGGAGAGTGATTTGTATGTTGCGGATTCTTTCATTATATTTTTTAATATAACATAAAATTATGCTTTTTGCCAGTAAAAATGCCCCTTCTTGGGGCATGATTTGAGTAAAAGGGAGAAATATTATTCTTTTTCTTTCATGATTTGAGAGATGATTCGGGTAAACTCTTCGAGCGAACGAATTAACTCTTCGTTATCTTTGAGCAGCGGTTCTATTTCTTCGGAAAGTCGTCTTTGATTTATGATGCCTTCGTGTAAACCGAGCAGGTTGACGATAATTGCCTTTTCATTTAATGCGAACGTGCTTGCGGTTTCTTGAAGCCACTCGTCGTATTTAGCGAATGAATATTTAGTCGTTTTTCTTATAGCATTATTGAAGAGCTTGGCAAAATGTTGAATTTGAGCTTGAAATTCTATAGAGTATTTTTTAGGTAAGTCGCAAGAATATTCCTCAAGGAATTTTAGGATTGTATAGCAACTAATTAGACCACATTTACTGGCGACTATAAAATCGTGCTGTAATTTTAGCCAGAAGTGTTTTCGGGTCAATTTGTATTGCTTGCCAGCGTATTTCCCCAGACGCTCAAATAGATATGATTTACTTATAATGAATATTTTTGCGTCTGGGCTATAATATAAATATGGGTTATATTCTGGGTTTTGCTCTAGACGAAGATAGCGCCGGTTTATGGCTGCAGCGTATATTCTGGCATGTATAGACGTTAAAAATGAACGACACATTTTCTCCCCTCCTTTCTTTTAAGGTGCAAAAAGTTTATGAAATTATATCGTGAAAAGGAGATAAAAGCAAACTAGGGTTCGAGCTGCCAGAAAGTTCCTTCGCTTGTATCGAGGAGGGTTAGTCCCTTTTTAGATAATTCTTCTCGGAGTTGATCGGCGGTTTGGTAATTCTTTTGAGCGCGGGCGAAGTTGCGTTTATTGATTAGAGGACGAGCAAAAGATTCATAATCAGAAAAAGACCAGTTTGAATTGTTTTTTATTTCGGTTAAATTCAGTTTAAAGATTTCGTCGATTAATTCCCAATCTTCGGAGGTTAAGGTTTCTTTGATAGAATCTATATATGCGAAGGCGGCGGGCGAGTTTAGATCGTCGTTGAGATATTCAAGCAGCTTAGATTCTAAGGAAGGGGTTTGACTAGTTTTGCCTCTTTGGCAAGAGAGGATGTAGGCATTTTGCCAATTTTTGCGACGGATTTTTGCGGAGGCTAAATCTTCCCAGGTGAAATTTCTTTCGCTGCGATAATGTCCTTGATAAAGCCAGAGTTTGAAATCAAAAACAGAGAAACCTTTTTCTTCAAGGTCTTTTAGAGTGATGATATTGCCGAGGGATTTTGAAATTTTCTCACCATTAATGGTAAGAAAGTTACAATGAAGCCAGAACTCGGCAAGTTTTTTTTGGAAAGCGCCAAAGGTTTGGGCGATTTCGTTGGTATGGTGGATAGGAATATGGTCGATGCCGCCGGTGTGGATGTCGATTGGCTCGCCGAGTTCTTGATGGATGATGGTTGAACATTCGAGATGCCAGCCGGGGTAGCCAGGACGACCAAGGAAATTCCAGCGCATAATATGTTTTTCTTCAGGAGCGATGAATTTCCAGACGGCAAAGTCGGAAATATTTCTTTTTTCCGAAGAAAAACTAACGCGAGCACCGGCTTTTTGATTTTCGAGATTTAGATGAGCGAAATCGGGGTAGGCCGGGAATTTAGATGTATCGAAGTATAAGCCGTCTGAGGTCTCATAGACAAAATCGTTATCTATGAGCTTTTGGACGAGCTCTTTGGATTCTTCAATATAATCGGTAGCACGGGCCCATTTTTGAGGCTCGTTAAGACGGAGCTTTCGAAAATCGGATTTAAAAAGTGAGATATAATGGTCGGCGATTTCCCAGACGGTTTTTCCCTCGATGCGAGCGCCTTTTTCGAGTTTATCTTCTCCCTTATCTCCGTCGGAGGTAAGATGGCCGACATCGGTTAGGTTGAGTACGCGGTAGGGGGTTAAATCGTTAAGCTTGAGAATCTGAAGAAGAAGGTCCCAATAAATATAGGCGGCGAAATTGCCAATATGAGGGGCGGAATAGACGGTTGGGCCACAGGTGTAAATCGTGACTTTTTCTGAGTTTTTAGGCTTAAAACTTTCGAGTTTTTTGGTTGCGGTGTTATAGAGTTTAAGCATGGTTTTCCTCTGTTTCGAGAGAATTTAATAGTTCAGGGGTGATTTTTACTAAGTCGCGGATGATATCTTCGTAAGAGATATCATAAGTTCTAAATCCGGCTGCGAAAGGATGGCCGCCGCCGCCGTAATAGCCGGCAATTTGGTCGGCAATTGGCTTAGAGGTGCGGATTTTTCCGGTAACTTTTCCGTCAGGATAGGTTTTTACAGCTACGGCAACTTCTACGCCCTCCGTAAGGCGGAGTTCTTCGAGGATGAGAACGTTTGGATTGTACTCGTCGGAGAATTCGCGGATTTCTTCCCAAGTGATATGAACTGTTGCAAGGATGCCGTCGAGAGAATAATCGATTTTTTTGATTAAATCGGCTTTATAATCGAGGATTCTAGGGGATTTTTTGGAAAATTCGCGACGAGCTTCTTCGAGAGTGGCGATATCGAGATTTCCTTTTTCGAGGAGGTTGGCGATATCTCGAAAAGTATCGGGAGTGGAGGATGAAGAGGTGAGGCCGAGCGTATCTGATAATATGCCATAGATAAGGTTTTTGGCAATATCTCTGTCGAGTTTTAAGTTTTCTGAGACGATAATTTTGTAAATTAGGTCGCAGCAGGCGGGTAATGGCTCGATGATTTTTTCGTGAGGAAAAGGTAAATTGTCTTCAGTTTCGTGATGGTCGAGGACAAAAGTCGGGGTTGTATTGAGCTTGTTTTGGATGGCGGAATCTTCGAGTAATTTGGAAAGCAAAACTTCGGCGGCGGTATCGACAATGATATAACCGTCGGCGCGCCAATCAAATTCGTTTTCTACACGTGACCAATCTGAGAAATAGTGAAGATATTTGGGGATGTCGACTGGGCAGTAGAGGGAGATTTCTGGGGAATTGTTAGCGTTTAAGGAAATTAAATAATCAAGGGCGATGGCGGAGCCGAGAGAGTCTCCGTCAGGGTTTTCGGCTTGGATGATGCAGATTTTGTGTTTATCTTTCAAAAAATCAACGAATGACTTATACATACCTTAATTATAACATGAAAACGTTAAATTTTGAGCGCGGGCGGCATTTCCGACGAGGAATCGGGAAGGGCGATGTTTTCCATCTGGGTTTGGATTTTAACGGCTTGTTTTTTGGCGGAGCCAATTTTGTCTGCACTTTCGCCAAGTTTTTTCTCGACGGCTTCGAGAAGATCGCTGAATTTGCCAAAGTTGGCCCGAACTCCTTCGAGAATTTTCCAGACCTCGGCGGAGCGTTTTTCTATAGCGACGCTGCGGTAGCCCATAAGAAGGCCGCCGAGCATGACGGGGAGAGTAGAGGGGCTAGATATGGAGATGTTATATTTTTTGCGAACCTCTTCGTCTAGGCCAGGAATGCGCAAGATTTCGGCATAGAGGCTTTCGGTTGGGATAAACATCATGGCGAAGTTTGCGGTTTTAGGAACTTCAATATATTTTTCTTGAATTTTCTTGGCTTGGTCAAGGACGTTTTTGCGTAGTTCTTTGCGATATTTTTCTATTTCTTGTTTATCTCCCGCTTCGTAGGCGGAGAGGAGACGTTGATAATTCTCGATGGGGAATTTTGAGTCGATTGGGAGAAGGATTTCGGATTTTCCTTTCCCGGGGAGCTTAATTGCGAATTCTACACGGTCTTTGCTTCCCTTTTTGATTAAGGTGTTAGTTAGGTATTGAGTCGGATTTAAAGTATCTTCGATAATTGCTCCGAGTTGAACCTCGCCATAAACGCCGCGAGTTTTGACCCCCTCCATAACCTTTTTAAGGTTACCGACTCCTGTGGCGAGGTTTTTCATCTCGCCGAGACCTTGGTAAACTTGGGTTAGTTGTTCGGAAATAGTTTTGAAGCTGTTATTGAAGCGTTTTTCGACGGAAGCTTGAAGCTTTTCGTCGACAGTTTCACGCATTTGTTCGAGTTTTTTCTCATTTGAGGATTGAATTTTCTCAAAGTTTTCATTTAATTCTTTGCGATTTTTTCGGAATTCGTCGGAAAGAGTTGGGGCAAGAGAATCGATTTTTTGAGTAAGGAGTTCGATTTTACCTTCGGTTTTAGCGAGGTTGCGTTTTAATTCGGAATCAGCTGAGGTGGTTGGTGCGAAAAAGATTTTATAGATTATTGTAAGGGAGAGGAGGAGATTTATTATTAGTAAAATAAGAATAAGCGCGTTCATATTATGATTATAACAGAGAAATGATATTTGTCTAGATGCAGTAAAAGTAGATGAAGAAGAAATGCAATATGGCGCCAGCAATAACGAAAAAATGGAAGATGGAATGGAACCATTTTTTTTGGCTTCCTATACCGTAAAGAATCGAACCAATGGTGTAACAAATCCCTCCTCCGATGAGTAGCCAGATCCCGGTCGTTGGGCAGACTTCGCGGAGAGGTTTAATGAGAAGGAGTGCGCCCCAACCGAGAATGATGCTGTGAATAGCGGAAAAAACTTGGAACTTATCGACGTTGACGGCGTTAAGAACGACAACCGGGAGTGTTACTCCCCAAACTAGTCCGAAGATTACCCACCCAAGTGTTCCATAGAAGAGTGAAAGACAAATCGGGAGATATGTACCAGCAACCATGAGTACAACGTTAATGTGGTCGATAACTCGAAGAACTTTCTTTCCTTTTAGCTTTGGCGAGAGCGCGTGATAGATACATGAAATCGTGAAGAGGATAATCATGATTGCGCCGTATAAAGAGACGGCGACTTTTGCGTTTGGAGTGTTGGCTTTCAGAACGAGGAGAACGAGAGCGGCGATTGCCAATCCTGCCCCAATTCCGTGCGAAATTGAATTGGTAATTTCTTCACCGAGAGAATAATTGGGGATGGAAATTTTAGACATAAACTAATTATACACTATAAAGACGTCCTGTTTGATAATGCGGCTGAGAGAGTAATTTGGTCAGCGTAAGACAAATCTACTCCGAGTGGGAGTCCGCGGGCAAGACGAGTGATTTTTAGTTCGGGATATTTTTCGGTAAGGAGTTTTTGAAGGAGAAGAGCGGTCGATTCCCCTTCCACCGATGGGTTAGTTGCAATAATTACCTCTTTTACTGAGTCGTCGGGAATACGAGTAATGAGCTCTTTGATGTGGAGTTGGTCTGGCGTGATCCCGTCTATAGGGGAAACAGCGCCGCCAAGTACGTGATAGGTTCCAGTATATTGTTTAGTCGATTCAATTGCGTAGATATCTAGAGGTTCTTCAACTACGAGTATTGAGGTTTTGTCGCGACTTTGGTCGGAGTAGAATTCGGAAACTTCTTTGTCTGCGTCGATTAAGGCGAAGGTTTTCGGGCAAGATTTTACGCCAGAGTGGAGATTCTTTAAGGTTTCGGAGATGGTTTCGGAAATTTGAGGGTTAGAACGAAACAAAAAATAGGCATAACGTTCGGCTGTGCGAGAACCGACGCCCGGAAGATGACCAAGAGCGTCAATCGTATCAAGAAGAGCCTTAGGAAGCATATAGATTAAAGGCCGAGATTCCCAAGTTGCCCCATAAGGGGTTTCATTTTGTCGGCGGCGATTTCTTGAGCTTTGGCATATCCGTCGCGCATGCAGTTTTCGATCCAACGTTCAAGTTCATGAATGTCGTCGAGATCGACTCTTTCGGGGTCGATAGTGACTTTTTTGATTTTGAGTTCGCCGTTAATCTGGACTACGACAGCTCCGTCGCCAGCTTCAACTTCTACGATTTCATTTTTAAGGTCTTTTTGCGCTTTGCGAAGCTGATTAAGCATTTTCATTTGGTCCATTGTCTGGCCCATAATTTTTCTCCTAGCTAGTTAATCATATATTTATATATGTATATTCTATCAGAATTGTCGGATTTTGACGAGGTGACTATTTTGGTGAGTTTGAAACTATCGGGGAGAGAGATATCGATTTTTCCTAAGGTTACAATTGTGGATTTTTCGGCTTTTTGGATTTCTTCGGGTTTTGTAATGACTTTAAGATTGTGAGTGCGGTCTTCGTAAACTTTGTAGAATTCAGAATAAATAGAGCTTTCTTTAAAAACAAGGATACTATTTTCTTCGACATTCTCGGAGACTAATTCAAGGTCGTTGCTGAATTCGTTAGCGACGGCGGGAGTGTAACGATATCCGTAAGCGTAGTGATTGAGCGAAGGAAGCGTCATGAAAGCTAAAAGGAGGGCTAATGGGAAAATCGCGAAAATTCTTGCGTAAGGGTTTTCTGGGAAGAGACCGTACCATTTTTCCAGAAGATAGCGAAGACCATGTGCGGTTAAAATTGCAAACGGAAGGACAATCAAGAGGGCGGAGTTTGGGTCGAAGCCGGCGAGAATAACGGAAAAGACGATGAAACAAGAGGCTATAGCGTTTCTTGAAGCGAAGAAGCCTTTGGTTGTCGAGAAGAGTCCAGCGAGCGCGAGGATGAAACTTGGGAGTCCAATCATTGGGGAGAGGTAAACTCCTTCGAGCGGAGAAATCCAGGAAAAGAAAGGCGCAAAGCCGATTTTTAGATTGTGAAAGAAAGAGGAAAAAGAAAAATCGCGCGCAAGGAAGAGGGACATAGCTACGGTTTTTGAGGAGACTAAGTTTGTAATCCAAATTCCGAGGCCGCCAAGGAAGACGATTCCGATGATGATTAACGGGAGTTTAGGGAGGGATTTAATTGTGTAACGGAGATGGGGGTTTGTGAAGGTGAAGATAAATATAAAAATGACTAGGTATATTAGATGGGGAGTATAAATCGATAGGAGAAGAATAAACGCGAAGACATAACAGAAAATTGGGTTGGTAGTTTTTTCTCCTTGGATTTTAGAGCCGAGCCAGAGGAGGAGAGTTGGCCAGAAGACTAGCATGATGAGAGGTGTACCGGTGCCGGCTAGATAGAGGAAGGGCGTCGAGAGGACAGTAAGAACAGAGGCAAGAAGGGCGACGTTGGACTTAAACCAGCGGTTTAAGAGAAGGATTAGAAGAAATCCGAGGAAGAGGCCGATTAAGATGGACGGGAGCCGGATTGCATAAGGGTTCATCCCGAAGAAGAGGATAGAGAGCTTTTGAAGGATATGATAAGGGAGGTCAACTAAATCTCCGGAGGTAATTGAGGAAAAATGGAGATTATAACTTGTGACGACGGATTCAGTTTCAGCTTCGGAGAGGCCGTTTGGCGAAAAAAGAGGCATTAAACAAACAAGACTTGCGAAGGCGAGACCAAGTAAAATATAGCCGATTACGAAACGATAACGGTATAAAAAAAGTTTAGAGATTATGAATCTACGCACATAAACATTATAGCACAAAAAGCATGAAATAAAAGTGTACTGAACGAGATATGGTTTATTCTTCGGTGCGTTCTTTCTCGAGAGACATAAAACGAAGAAGCTCGGGATGAAAATAGAGTTCAATTTTTCCGACGGGCCCATGACGGTGTTTGGCGATAATTAGCTCGGTGATGTTTGTTGGGACAAAGTCATCTTTATTTTGATTGTAATAGTCGATACGATGAAGGAACATAACCATGTCGGCGTCTTGCTCGATGGAGCCGGATTCACGAAGATCGGAGAGAACAGGCCGTGGGTCATCGCGACCGGTAACATTACGAGAGAGCTGGGCAAGGGCAATGACGGGAATTTCTAGTTCGCGGGCGAGCTGTTTAAGACCGCGAGAAATTTCTGTAACTTCTTGGACGCGGTTCCCTGCGTAGCGGTCTGTACCTTGGAGGAGCTGAAGATAGTCGACGATAATCATTCCGAGGTTGTGTTCGTGAGCGGCGCGACGCGCTTTATTGCGAAGCTCCAGGATTGTCATGGCGGATGAATCGTCTAGGTAGAGTGGAACACTATCCATTTCTCCGAGGGCATCAGAAATTTTTGCAAAATCTTCGTCAGAGAGGTTGCCGGTTCTGATTCTCCAGTTGTCTACACCGGAGATGTCGGAAACCATACGGTCAACGATTTCTGCATTAGCCATCTCCATTGAGAAGAATAGGACGCCTTTGTTGTTGATGGTGGCAGCGTTGTAGGCAAGGTTTTCTGCGAATGTGGTTTTACCCATGGCGGGGCGGGCGCCAATGATGATCAAGTCGCCTTTTTGGAAACCGGCGGTTTTTTTGTCTAGATCATGAAAGCCAGTTTTGAGGCCACGAAGAGCGCCTTTGTTGCGATGGAGCTCTTCCATACGGTCAAAGGCGTCTGCAAGCAATGACTCTAATGCAACGTAGTCGGTTTTGACGGTTGTGTTAGAAACTTCAAATAGTTCTTTTTCTGCAGTTCCGAGGAGGTCTTCAATTCGAGTGCTGTCTTCGTATGAACTTTCGACAATTTTGGTTCCGGCAGAAATGAGGCGACGGCGGATTGAGCATTTTTTGATTAGGTCAGAATAAGCTTTGGCGTGAGAAGCGACTGGGACGAATTGGCTGAGCTCTGTAAGATAGACTGCTCCACCGACAGCGCGAAGCTCCTTTTTTGAACGTAATTCGGCAGTTAAGGTTAGGAGGTCAATTGGGCTGTGTTTTTGGTAGAGTGAGGTCATGGCCTGAAAGATTTTGGCATGACGTTCGTCGTAAAAATCTCGAGCCTTAACGTTCTCTAGGATATCTGGAAATGACTCGTCCGAAACTAGGAGGGCGCCGAGAAGCGATTTTTCGGCAACTAAATCTTGGGGTGGGATGCGCCCTTCGTTGATTGATTTAGAATGGGATTCCTCCATCTGTATTTACCTCCTGTACGCTACCCATTATATCAGAAATTTGGGCGAGTTCGGGGCTTTTTTCTAGCTCGTCGAGCTCGTGAATGTTGAGCTCGAAACCTTGCGGGAGATTTTGTTGAAGGATTTCGAAATTGGCTGGTTTTTCAAGAATGATTTTAGTGATTTTTTTAGTTGGATAGAGGTCGATAGTTGTGTTTGAGGCTTTATACTGGCATTTTTCAAGTTGATTGAAGATGGCGAAGTTGACAGTTTTGACAGCGGTGAGAAATGAACTCCAATCGAAATTAGAATTTGAACATGGTGATGGTTTTGGTTTTTCTTTAGACGTTGGTTCTTGGTTTGGTTCGGGTGTTGATTTTTCTATTGGTTTTTTGTTTTGGGTTGGCTGAGGGGCGGGCGTTTTTTGATTTGACGCAGGGCTATCATGATTTGTATTTGGAAAATCTAGGAGTGCGAGTAATAATTTTGCTTCGGGAAATGGCGCTGAGACGGAGGGGAGTTTTTCTAGGAGGGGAAAGAAAATGGGGTCTGGGGAGTTGATGATTTGTCTTAAAACTGATTCGGAAATATGTTCTGGTTTTAGCCCTTGAGATAATAGCTCTTTAAGGAGAGCGGTTAGTTCTTGTGAATTTTGAGCCTTGTAGGCTTCGAGGATTGTTTGTATAGAGGAGTTAAGGGGTAGGCCAAGACAATCAGAAACCTGTTGTTCGGTGATTTTTTCTGAGGAAATGGTTGAGATTTGGTCAAGAAGTGAGAGCGAATCTCGGAAAGAGCCACCTCCTCTTTGAACGATTAGTTTTAATGCTTCTTCTTCGATGTTGATATTTTCTTGAATGGAGATTTTTTTGAGGTGAGATAGCATTAAAACTTGGTCGGCGAGACGGAAGGAAAAGACTTGAGAGCGAGAGGTGATTGTGATGGGAACTTTGTCTAGATCGGTGGTGGCAAGAATGAAGACGACGTGCTCGGGGGGTTCCTCGAGGGTTTTAAGGAGTGCGTTAAAGGCGGATTTCGAGAGCATGTGAACCTCGTCGATGATATAGACTTTGTATTTCCCTTTTGAAGGGGCGATTAAGGCCTTCTCTCTTAGGTCTCGAATGTTGTCGACACCAGTATTGGACGCTGCGTCGATTTCTATGATGTCGAGGTAATTATCTTCTAGTTCGTAGGGGAAATTATTGATTTCATGGGCAAGAATGCGAGCAACAGAGGTTTTTCCTGTTCCACGAGGACCGGTGAAGAGGTAAGAATGGGAGATTTTATGATTTTTGAGGCTATTTTGGAGAGGGGTTGTGATTTGTTCTTGGCCAACTACTTCAGATAGGGTTTTAGGGCGATATTTGCGATAGAGTGCTTTCATAAGTAAATTATATACGAAAATTCCGGTTTTCCCGGAATTTAGTAGGTTAATTTAGAGAGCGGCTTCTACGGCGGCCCAGGTAGCTTGGTCGTTTGTCGCGGGGATGATAACGGAAACTTGAGAGCCTTCTTTGAGGTGGAAATAAGTGACGGAAGCATAGAGAATTTCGTATTCGCGGCCGGCAACTTCGACAAAATATTTATCGTCGTGATGAATAAGTGTTCCGATTACGGTGCGTCGTTCGACAGGACCGATTTGTTTGTAAAGGAATTTCCCTTCGGGAGTGATAGTTAATTTCATCAAATCACCTTCAACAAGCTTTGACTTTGAGGCGTAGTTCGCAGGAACGGGATAGTTTTTTCCGTCAGGGCCAATCATGATTTGGCCGTCGAAGACGCCTTCGATAACCTTTCCATCGGGATCAGAAACGATAGTGGCGCGAGGAGCAGTGATAATATCACCATCGCCAAGAACTGAGTTTAAAAGCTCTTTTGCGGCGGATAAATTTGTTTCAGCCTCTTGAATTAGACTGCGTAGTCTTTTTATTTGTTTTTCCGGTAGTTCAGACATCACCTCGCATCCTGTCTATTTTTGTATAGTACTATTATTATATTACACTTCATGCGGGCCTAAGTCAATGTTTTTACGGCAGATTTTTTCTTTAAGTTTTCCACCAAAATAACAGGTATAAAGAGTAAAATGTTGTAAAAAAGACTTTTTCGATGCAATTAAAAATGCCCTCATGTTGAGGGATTGAATAATATACCTTTTTTCTATTATATCACACTTATGCTTTTTTGTCAACAAAAAGACCCCTTTCGGGGCATTTTTGTACAGTTCGCTAATTGTTGATTGATTTTTCTGAACTTAGGCAAGTTCGACGGTTGCGCCAGCTTCTTCAAGAGATTTCTTGAGAGCTTCAGCTTCGTCTTTGCCGAGTTTTTCCTTGACGGTAGCAGGAGCGCCATCAACGATAGCTTTTGCTTCGCCAAGTCCGAGTCCAGTAGCCTCTTTGACGGCCTTAATGACGGCGATTTTTTGTGCGCCGGCGTCTTTCAGGACGACGTCAAATTCAGATTTGCCTTCATCGGCAGCAGCAGCGCCTTCAGCAGGAGCGGCAGCAACGGCAACGGCAGCAGCGGCAGGCTCGATGCCGTATTCGTCTTTAAGAGTGTTTTTGAGTTCGTTGACTTCGAGGACGGTCAATTTGACGAGTTCCTCAGCCAATTTTTTAATATCAGCCATAGTATTATCCTTTTATTTAGTATTAATAGTTGCTAATTTATTTTCCTTCAGCGTGCGCTTCAAGACCAGAGACGATTCCGGAGAGAGAGCCAGATGTAGCAGAAATGACATCGTTGACAGGCGAGAGCAAGGTTGCAACAACTTGCGCAATCATCTCGTTCTTGGATGGCATTGCTGCGAGGGCTTTGACGTCATCTTCGGAAAGCGTGTTGCCGAGATCGCTAAAGCCGCCGGCAAGTTCAAGGGCTTCGTGGTCTTTGGCGAAGTTAGCAAGCACTTTTGCAGGCATTACCTCATCTTCGCTAGAGATAGCATAGAGGAGCTGTCCGGTTAATCCAGTAGTGTCGGTGTCTTTATAAACGGCGATTTCGTTCATGGCGACACGGACAAGGCGGTTTTTGACAACTTTGATTTTTACGCCTGCTTCACGAGCGGCGGCGCGGAGCTCTTGGAGCTCAGCGACGGTTAGACCTTGGTAGCGGGCATAGACAGTTGTCTTTGCGCTTGATAAAAGTTCAGTTAAATCAGCAACTAAAGTGGTTTTTTTATCTTTCGAGATAGCCATTTAGTTTTTTCCTTTTTTGGTTGTTAGCGAACTGTTAAAAATCGTTACCAACCTTTATTAAGAGAAAATTTCCTCGGCGACGATGTCAAATACAAATTAAGGATTTTTTGAGAAAATCCCGTCGCTGTCTTTGGTAACTGCTATAATTATATCAAAAGAAAGGAAAAATGTAAAGATGATAAAGATTGTGGCCGGGGGCAAGAAACAAGGGGGAGAATATGGTTGGTTAATTCATGATTATGTGAAGAGGTTAAGAAAGCCGTTTGATGTGGAGTTTAAGTTTTTGGAGGGAGAAAAATTGGATGATTTTCTTGCGAAATGGCCGTTTACTGGGAACGAGTTTGTAATTTTGTGTGATGAGAGGGGTATGGAGCTCTCTTCGCCGGAATTATCCGAACTTTTAGAGAAAAAGTTTAATGAGAGTAAGGAAATTGTGATAATTATTGGGGCGGCATTTGGAGTGTCGGAGGAGGTTAGAGAACGGGCTGATTTTGTTTGGAGTTTTTCTCGACTTGTTTTTCCGCATATGTTATCGAGGTTAATTGTGACCGAGCAGATTTATCGAGCACAGGAGATTTCTCGAGGCGGAAGTTATCATCACGAGTAAGAGTTGATGATTTCTCGAAGCTCATTTGTATTTTTGCATTCCATCATTTTAGTTCGAAGCTCGGAGGCGCCGGGAAAATCTTTGACATAAACCTTAAAGAAATGTTTAAGGGGCTCGTAAGGTTGGGGTGAGTTTTGGTCGAAGACATCAAGATGATAGTTTAATAAGGCGAAGAGTTCTTCTTTTGTTGGGGCGTAAGGAAGATTGTCTTCTGTTCTCTTGAAACAGAAAGGGTTTTCAAAGACGCCGCGCCCAATCATAAATCCGTCAATTTCGGGATGTTTTTGGTAGAGTTTTAGAGCTTCGGCGCGATTTTTGATGTCTCCGTTGATGAGAAGTTTGGTTTCGGGAGAAAATTCGTTCCTTAGTTTAATTATTTCGGGGATAAGCTCGAAATGGGCGGGGACTTTAGACATTTCTTTTCGTGTTCGGAGATGAACTGTAAGGGCGGAAGGATGTTCGCTCAAGATAGTCGGAAGCCAAGTTTTGTATTCTTCGAGATAGGTGAAACCGAGACGAGTTTTTACGGAGATGGGAAGGCCGTTTGACGAGTTTTTGGCGCGACGTACACATTCGACGGCGAGGTCAGGAGTTTTAATCATGGCTGCTCCTCCTCCGGCACGGTTAACATGACGATCGGGGCAACCAAAATTGAGGTCAATACCGGAAAAACCGAGATTTTTGAGCGCGGATGAAAGTTCCGAAAAATGTTCGGGATTCTTGCCCCAAATTTGGGCGATTATCGGGGAGTCGGAGGGGGAAATTTTGAGACGAGAGAGGGCGTCGTGGCGGCCTTTCTCTGAAGCGAAAGAGGAAACGTTGGTGAATTCCGTAAAGAATAGATCAGGACGCGAAGCTTTTGAGATAACTTGTCGAAAAACTATGTCGGTCACTCCCTCCATTGGGGCGAGTGCAAGAATTGGCTTTTTGAGGTTATCCCAGATATTCATTTCTTTATTATAACATATCTTTAGCCATTGCGCAGGGGGGAGGTTTTGTGCTATACTGATTATAGTTAAGAAGGAGAGAAAGTGAAGATAGGTATTTTGGGGGCTGGCGAATACGGAAAAGCTTTCGGAGTTCAGCTTCGAAGAAATGGGAATGCGACTTATTTTTATGACCCTTTTTTGCTTCCGAATCGTACCCTTCGGGATGTTGTGGAGTTCTCTGATGTAATTCTTCTCGCTGCGCCGTCTAAGGCTGTTTCTGGAATTATCAATTCCCTGCCTGCGGAAGGATTCTTTAAGCCGCTTCTTGTGGCGACGAAAGGGGTACTTAATAAAGAGCTTTATGACAAATTTGAGAATTATGAAATTATTTCTGGACCGGGATTTGCGAGCGACATCGTAAATGAGAAACGCATAAAGCTTACGGTCGCTTCGATTGGTGCTTTAGATGGTGTAACGCTTGCGGAACGTCTTTTAGAATCGGAAAAATTGCGATTTGATAAGACGGATGATGTTTATGGAGTGATGCTTCTTGGAGCGTTAAAGAATATTTTTGCGATTGAGTCTGGTCGACGGAGACTTACTCAACGTTCTTCTATGTTTAAAGAGTTTATTTTGGAAGCCGTAAAAGAGTCTCAGCAGATTCTGATTTATAACGGCGGATTTCTTGAAACTGTGAAGTTTTCTGCGGGCGTGGGGGATTTTGTTTTAACATGTGGGAGTGACATGAGTCGGAATTATCGTTTCGGAGTAAGATTGTCCGAGTTTGAAGGGCGAACTGGTTTGAGAAAAAGTTTGGATGGGTTTTTCAGAGCGAGCAAAGATGTTAGACTAAAGAAGATGTTGGCTCCGCGTGGGGTGACCGTTGAGGGGGTTACGGCGGCGAGAGAGATTGAACGACAAGGAATTTTTATTCCGCGAGAGTTAGAAATTTTACCAGATATTCTGAGGAGGATAAAAAATGGGGTTAAATAAAAAACAAGCAGAAGCGGTCAATTATATAGATGGACCGCTTCTAGTTTTGGCGGGGCCTGGTACTGGAAAAACGCATCTTTTGTCGGCTAGGGTTGAGCACATACTTAAGGCGACTGATGTAAGTCCGGAAAATATTCTTTGCATTACTTTTACGGAAAGTGGTGCTTCAAATATGCGCGAACGATTGCTCTCTACGATTGGAAAAGAGGCGAGGAAGCTCCAAATTCATACATATCATGCTTTTGGAGTTGATTTATTGTCGCAATATAAAAACTTTGCAGATAAGTTTGATCGGAATTTGGATTCGGCGATTGACGAGGTAACTAAGTATAAAATCGTAAAGACGATACAGGAAGAATTGCCAGTACAAGATATTTTGAAACATTCGGCTTTAAGAGATATTTTAGATACGATTTCAAGCGCTAAGCAGGCGAGATTGTCTGGTGAAGATTTGATTAAAGTTGCAGAGAAAAATGAGGCTTTGAGTGATGAGCTAAATTCTGAGATTTCTCCGATTTTGGAAGGTGCTAAAAAAGGTGCTCGCTATCCGGAGGTTGTTGATGATGTTTATAGGCCTATTCTTGAGATTCTGGTCAAATATGTTTCGAAAGAAAAAATTGTAAGAGATATTGAGCCTGTTTCTAATGTGCTTGCGCGAGATTTGGCGAGGTTAATCCGTGAGGCGGAAGATTTGGATGCGAACGGGAAAAAAGTTTCGGTGAAACCCTTCTCCGATTGGAAAAAAGCATGCTTCGAACGCAAGGATGATGGTGGTTATTGTCTTAAAGATAGAGTTGCGAACAAGAAGTTGAAATCTTTGGGGAAGATAATGATTAAATATTCCGAGTTGCTTGAAAAAGATGGACTTTATGATTTTGATGATATGATTGAACAGGCGATTTCTTTTCTGAAGAAAGACGAGGCGTTTAGGTTGACTTGCCAGGAAAGGTATCAGTATATTCTTCTTGATGAATTCCAAGATACTAATCCGAGCCAAGCAGAGATTATCCGGCTTTTAACTGATTACGAAAAACCAAATGTGATGGCGGTTGGAGATGATGACCAGGCAATTTTTGAGTTTCAGGGGGCAGATGCGTCGAATTTGTTGAATTTTGAGCAATATTATGGGGCGAAAGTTGTAAATCTGGAAGAAAACTATCGCTCAAATCAAGAAATACTCGATTTTTCCCGTAAGATTGCGGATCAGATTTCTAATAGTTTCGTAAAAAATGAGGGTGCAAAAGAGATGGGTCTTTCGAAGAAATTGACTGCCTTTAAAGGCCCAGGCGGAATTATCTCTCGACACGAGTTTTTGACTTCTGATCAAGAATATCAGTTTGTGGCGGATGAGATTTCTAAACTTATTAAACAGGGTGTTCCTCAAAAAGAAATTGCAATTATTGCGCCGAAACATAAGTACATAGCTCCTTTGTTGCCGTTTTTGAAGGAGAAGGAGAATTTAAATATTGCTTACGAGAAGAGAGATAATATTTTTGAGGACCCTCGTTTGTCGGAAATTCTGACATTAAGTAGGTTTATCTATGATTTATCGCTTGGTAAAAATATCTCCTCTCGTTTGCTCGAGATTATGAGTTTTCCGTTTTGGCAAATTCCGAGTGCGGAGGCAATATCTGCGGTTTATCAGGCAAAAGAAGATAAGAAATCTGGACTTGATTATCTTTTGAAATCCTCTTCGCCTAAGATTAGAGAGTTGGCTGAGTTTTTGGCGAAGCTGACGATGTTGTCTTTTGATACGCCGCTTGAGCTAATGCTTGATTATATGGTTGGTTCAGTTGAGTTGGAGATTTCGGTCGAAACTAGAGCGTTTCGTTCGCCATTTTTGGAATTTTATGCTAAAGAACAGGATAGTTTTGAGACGTTTGAACTTTATGAAAACTTGGCCGTTTTGAGAGAAGCGATTTTGAGCTATTCTAAGGAAAAGACGTTGAGATTAAAAGATCTGGTGCTACTCCTTGAAGATTATGAAGAGGCGGGGATGGGACTCGTGAACACTTCGCCGTATCGCGATTCTGAAGATGCGGTTCAGCTTGTGACAGCGCATAAATCGAAGGGGCTTGAATATGAGTATGTTTTTCTGATTGCGACTGATAATGTAAACTGGGGTAGAGGAAAAGGTAATAATAATTTACTTTCTTTGCCGAAAAATATGGTGCAAATTCGACATACGGGGACAACTGACGATGAAAAACTGCGGCTTTTGTTTGTGGCGATAACTCGAGCCAAGAAAGCATTAGTAATGACCAATTCGACGAAAGATTTTTCTGGCAAGAGTCCGGCTAGGTTGAGCTATCTCGAGGAATACGTTGACGATGACGGAAATGTGATTTCTCCACTTATAATAAACCCTAAAAACTCAGAAAAACTTTATAAAGTTTCTTTGCATTATAATGATTTGAAAGAGCTTCGTAAGACGGTTGACCTGAGGAAGACTTGGCGGAGTGCTTATGTAAGAAACACTCCTGAGCTTCGTCCGATTCTTTTGAGGCGGATGGAAAATTATAAGTTAACTTCGACAGATTTAGCAAGTTTTGTTGATATTTCTTATGGCGGGCCGATGGCGTTTTTCGAGAAAAAGGTACTTAGAACACCTCAGCCTCCGGCAACTTCAAACATTATACTTGGAAACTTGGTTCACCATGCTTTTCAGAAGATTACAGCAGATGGTATTTCTGATGAAGAGGCGGTTGAGGGATTAAGAAAAGAGGCGGAATGCTCGGATTTAACAGGGAGGGAACTTAAAGAATTGCTAGAAATTGGAGAGCTTGCCTTGAGAACATCGCTTGAGAGTTTCGGAGATTTGCTCCGCGCTCAAAATTCGCGCGCAGAGTTGGATTTAAAAGGCGAACATATAACGATTGACGGTGTTCCGGTGACGGGAGTTCTTGACCATGTAGCGATCGAAAAAGAGAAGAAAACGATTGAGATTTATGATTTTAAGACCGGGAAGTATCATAAGGAAAAGTGGGGGAGTGTTAATTCTTTATATAAATATAGTCTTCAACTTGGGTTTTATAAGTTGATGCTTAATAATTCCCCGACATATAAACTTTATAAAGTTACGAAAGGTCACATTCTTTTCGTTAATCCAGATGAGGAAGGAAAAGTTTATGATAAGGTGTTGGATTTTGAGGAATTTGAGCGGACTGATGAGAAAACACTAAAGCAACTTATTTCTGTTGTCTATAAACAAGCGACTAGTTTGGAATTTCTCGACGATGATGAACTTAGAGTTGAGGCTGACAAGAATAAAACAATGAAGGATGTAAAAAATTTTATAAAGTTATTGATTGAAAAAACTTCTGCTTGATAAAAATTACAAAATCGGTTATTGTAGGTTTGTTCCTGGATTTTTCTATGTTGAATGAAAGGGGGTGAAAAATGTGGGATGGCTCTTTCCGGATAGATATTGTTTAAAAGACAAGCGAACAGGCGAGTGTGAAACGTTCAATGACCCTGAGGATGCGGCGCTGTTCTTGAGAATGCATGGCTCGAATACTGTAAATGCCGGCGGAACAGATACGCTCAAAGAGTTGAGCGACCTTGGATATAATTCTAAGGGTGAAAAGCAGGGAATTTTGGGGATTTTTGGTCTTTAGGCAATATTGATTACTTAGCTGGCTCCTTCGGGAGCCTTTTTTTCTTGATAGTTCTTGATGGCTTTATGAAGGGCTTGATGACCGAGAACGGAGCAGTGGAATTTATGTTCAGGAAGGCCGCCGAGATAATCGCAGATTTCTTTGGCGCTAATTTTGTCTGCATCTTCAAGAGTGCGGTTCTTGGCCAGTTCGGAAAGTGCAGATGTCGAGGCGATAGCACTTGCGCAGCCATAAGTTTTCCATCCGATATCAGAAATATATTCTTCGCCGTTTTCGCGTGTTTTTACTTGAATTTTGATGAGCATTTGGTCACCGCAAATTGGATTTCCGACAATTCCCTCTCCGTCGGCTTTAAACTTTGTTTCGTCGCCCATGAGAAAGTTCCTTGGATTTAAGAAGTGTTCTTTTACGGTTTCTGTGTAGGCCCAAGGGTTTTTCATTTTACATCCTTTGTTTTTATGGTTGAAATTTTTTGGAGGCGATTAATAATTGGGGGGAGTTTATCTAGCAAGATGTCGATGTCTGATTTTTGGGTGTCGAGACCGAGGGAAAAACGAACGGAATTATGCGCGATTTCTGCATCGTTATGCGTGGCCATGATAACATGCGATGGCTCGAGGTCTCCAGAGGCGCAAGCAGATCCGGTTGAGACAGCAATGTTTTCCAAATCAAGATAGAGTTGGGTAGATTCTCCTTCGGCGGCTGGAAATGAGAAAGAGAGGATGTTGGGCAAAGATTTGTTTGGGGTGAGTAGGATTGAACTTGGGATTTGCTTTTTAATGTTTTTGGCAAGAAAATCTTTGAGCGGGGTAATTTTTTCTTTGAAGAGTTTTTCCGATTCTATGTCAATTGTATATTGGACGGCAGAGCGGAATCCTTCAGCAAGTAGGGCATTTGATGTTCCGGCACGGCGATTGTTTTCTTGAGAGCCACCGAGGATGAGAGGGGCGAAAGGTGTCCCTGAGCGCAAAAAAAGGGCGCCGATCCCGACTGGTCCGCCAATTTTGTGGGCGGAGATTGTCATATAATCTATTTTTAGTTTTTTTACATCTATGTTTATTTTGCCGAAGGCTTGCGTTGCGTCGGTGTGTAGAAATAGGTTTTTGAGTCCTTTGTTTCTATATTCTTCGACGGTTTTAGATAACGCCTTGATTGGTTCGAGTGTTCCGATTTCGTTATTGGCCATCATGACGCTAATAAGGATTTTTTCTTTTGGATTTTCTTGGAGAAAAGTTTCGAGTTTATTTTTGAGGAAAGATTTGTCGATAAATCCTTCTTTTGAAACTGGGATTTTGATACATGGATTACCTAGCTTTTCTGTTGGTTTAAGGACGGAGGGATGCTCGATTCTTGAAGCTAGAATTGTTGAATTTCTGAAGATGTTAATAACTGTATTGTTGGCTTCGGAACCGCCGGATGTAAAAATTATTTCCGTGGTTCTCGCGTTAAGCTTTTTAGCGATTGTTTTTCGAGCATTTTCCAAGATGTTTCGAGAAAGCGAACCTGGCGAATGGAGCGAAGATGGATTTCCTATTTTGCTGGTCTCTGATAACTCCATGACTTTGAGTATGGCGGATTTAGCGCATGGCAAAAGGGGGCTTGTTGCAGAAAAATCGAGATATATCACACCTCAATTATATTATTGGCTGAGCAATTTTACTAGCTTTACTGAAGCCGTCGTAATAATTGGTTTTAACCTTTGGGTGGCCAATTTTATTGGCGGCTTCGACGATTTCCTCGATTGAATCGGTAAGTTTGTAGATTTTTCTGTCCTCGGAGTTTATTAATTTTAGGGGGGCCATTTTGGTTGCGTAAAAACGGTCTAGGGGACGCCAGAAGGATTTTCCGAAGAGGAACATTGGCATTTTGGGCATCTTTCCTTCTTGCATCAAGATGAGGATTTCACTGAACTCATCCATAGTGCCAAAACCTCCAGGAAAAAAGACGTAGACTTTTGCGGACATAGCGAGCATGACTTTCCGAGCGAAGAAATATTGAAATTGGAGCATATCTGTTAGATATGGGTTTGGATGTTGTTCGTGGCTGAGGGTGATATTTAGTCCTATGGAACGTCCGCCATATTCGAACGAGCCTCGATTCGCGGCCTCCATGATGCCGGGACCGCCGCCCGTAATCACGGCGTGACCATTCTCGGCGAGATGTTGTCCGAGTTCGCGCGCTTTTTTGTAGTAGGGGCTAGTTTCTTTTAATCTTGCAGAACCATAGATAGTTACGCCTTGTGGGAAGGTCCTTACGATGCGGAGGCCAGAGAGAAGGTCTTTAGCATAAGCTTGAGCGCGATCGTAATCGGCAGATTCAAGCTCTTTTGCAACTTCTTGGAAGCGTTTTTCTTCTGATTTGATTTGATTAGCGTCTGGCATAATTCCTCTTTATTTTAATAATTGAATTGGCATTGGGTGGAGTTTTTCATCGATTGAGATGATTCCGTTTTTAGCTCCACGTTTTTGAACTACAGAAGTTGAGTTTGCACTAGCAAAAATTAAAGATTCTCGGAAGCTTTTTCCGGCAGCGTAACTTGCAAGGAAACCTGAGCCGAAAGCATCACCTGCTCCGGTTGTGTCGACGATCTTGACGTCTTCATAAATTCCGAAGCGGTAGGTTTTTTCGCCATTAGTGGCTATTCCACCCATGGACCCGTCGGTTATTAAGACTGTTTTGCAGTAGTTTTTAAGTCTTTCTAGAAGTTCTTGAAGGAGTGTTCCAGGGACAAGTTGAGAGGCCTCGCGTTTGTTGAGCAAAAGAATATCGACGTCTCTCAGAAGGCCGAGGAGTTGCTTGGAGTTTTTTAGTTCTAGGACACCTGGATTGAACATAGTTTTCACTCCTAACTCATGCGCTTTTTCGAGGAAGCTTAGTATCGACCCCATGTCACCACGAAGAGTTGTCATATATAGCCAATCTGGAGAAATATATTCTAGGTCCTTCGGTTTTAGATTGTTAAACTTTGAAGATGCGCCTCGGAAGGTTAAGACGGTTCTTTCGCCGGTTTTTGAATCAAGAAGAATGATAGAAACTCCCGTTTTCCCTTTTGGTGGGTAAGAAATGTAGGAGGTATCGATTCCCTCTTCGTCGAGTTTCTTAAGTATTGCCTCTCCGGCGGGATCGTGTGCGATATTGCCGAGATAGATGGCTTCGTGTCCTGATTTTGCGAAGGTAACTGCGGTATTTGTGCCACCGCCCCCAATGAAAAAATCTAGTTTGTCGATGTCGTATTTAGAGCCAATTTCTAGACTTTTGAACATTGATTTGTTGTTATATTCAAACGATCCGAAATCATCCCTGTCGATGAGATATATATCTTGGAGCGCTGAACCTATAGAAACGATCCTTGCCATTAAATCAAGACTCCTTGCTTATCAATTTCGAGGACAAGGTCATTATACATTTTTTTAGGATCGGGGGCTTTTGCGATTGCTGAACCAACATTAATGACGTCTATATCGGAATGCGCTAGGGCTCTTGCGTTTGACATGTTTACCCCTCCATCCCAGCCGATTTCTAGATTTGGGCTTATTGCACGAATAATTGGAACTTTTTCGATTTGGAGCATATCGGCTTGTCCTCCTTGTGCTCCGAGGGTTCCGGCAAATATTAGACAATGATCGACTTCTTTAAGGTATGCGGCGATTTTTCCAGGGTATGTTTGTTTTAGGATTGCAACTCCTGTTTTGATATTTGCGTTTTTGAGGATTTTAAAAATTGGCAGTAGGTTTTCGCTTGTCTCTGCGTGAAAAATGCAGAGGGCGGGCTTGATTTTTATGATAGTTTCGAGATGTTGTGACGGTGTGGTTACCATCATATGCAAGTCCATAGGTGCCCAAGTTTGCTCTCTCCAGGCGTTTGATTCGTGGATGGTTGGGTTTTGCGCAAAAACACCGTCCGTGATGTCGACTTGGATTCTTTTTGCGAAAGTCGAATACAGCGCATATTGTTTACGATAAAGATTTTTGTCATTTGTGAGGATGGTTGGTACGATTTCTGGCATAGATTATAAATCCTCGTCGAGTTTTTTGATTCGTCTTAAGTGGCGTGGTTCATCCGAAAATGGTGTATTTAAAAATGCCTCAACGATGGCCGATATATCTTCAAGCGATTTTTCCGTTTCGAGAGGGTCTTTTGCTTCTGTAACGTGGTCGGCAGAAAGACAAAGTACGTTAGCGTCGTTGTGTTCGCGAGTTTTTTTGGCGGAATCTATGTCTGACACAACTGCAGCGCGAATGCCTTTATAGCGATTGGCTTGAATAGAGACGCCGATTGCCGATCCGCAGATTAATACACCCATCGAACCTGGCGTTTCGAGGACTTTTTTTGCAAGTGTCTTAGCGAAATCGTTATAATCGTCGTCGGGGTTGTATACTGTTGGTCCCAAATCGATGAAGGTCGGGTGTTCGAGCTTGAGTTTATTCTTTAGATTAAAACCTCTGTGATCGGACGCGATGTAAATTGTAGACATTAGCGAACCTTTCCGAAATCTGCGGCGAGTTCAACGAGCCGATTGGAATAACCCCATTCATTATCGTACCACGCGACGACTTTAATGAGATTTCCATCGACTACATCGGTAAGAGGAAGGTCGATTATGGCGCTGTGAGCATTCCCCCTGAAATCTGTCGAGACTAGTTCTTCTTCCGTTGTTGCTACGATACCTTCATAATATGGTTCGCGGGCTGCTTTCTTGAGAATTCGATTGAGCTCTTCCTTGGTGGTGTTTCTCTTGATTACGGCGGTGATGTCGGCTAGTGATACGACGGGAGTTGGGACACGTACCGAGAGGCCATTGAATTTATCTTTGAGCGATGGGATTGTTAATGCGGCGGCTTTGGAAGCTCCAGTTGTAGTCGGGACGATATTTTCGGCGGCGGCACGTGCTTCACGAAGGTCTTTTGCAGGGGCGTCTTGAAGCCTTTGAGAGGCGGTATATGAATGGACGGTAGTCATCATGGCTTTTTCTATGCCAAAATTGTCTTCAAGGATTTTCATGACGGGCGCGATGCAATTTGTTGTGCACGAGGCATTAGAGAGGATGGTATCTTTTGCGTCAACTTGATCTTCATTAACGCCGATGACTATAGTTTTAGCTCCTTCACCTTTTGCGGGGGCGGAAATAACGACTTTTTTAGCGCCAGCCGAGAGGTGAGCCTTTGCTTTGGCAGGATCGGTAAAAAGTCCAGTTGATTCAATAACAACATCAACTCCAAGTTCTTTCCACGGAAGTTTTTTAGGATCCGTTTCGGAAAGGACGCGAATTTTGCGTGAACCGATGATTAGATTATTCTCATCAAAGTTAACTTTTTTGCTATAAATGCCGTAGGATGAATCAAATTGTAATAGCTTGGCAAGCGTTTTCGTGTCAGTCAGGTCGTTGATTGCGACGATTTGAAGGTCGCGTCGTTCGAGAGCGATTTTTAGAGCATTTCTGCCGATTCGCCCAAAGCCATTGATTGCAATTTTTACCATTAAAATACCTCCTGAATATAGTTGTGTTTATTATATATCAGGAGGTAAATAATTTCAAGTTTTACTTGTTTGCGTTTACGAGATAATCTAGGGTTTTTTCAATCGTCATACGGTTTTTGATGTCCATTTTGACTCGCGGATCTTTGAGATTCTTGAGCACTTCTGGGGATTTTTTGTAGACGTCCCTTAACTCTGCAATTTTTGCTGCAACTTCTTCGTCAGTTGTGTTGATATTTTCTTTGTTTGCTAAAACTTGAAGGACGAGCGATGCTTTAACGCGCTTCTCTGCGACTTTTTTAGCCTCTTTTTCCCATTCTTCTTGCGTCATGTTGTTAGCTTTGAGATAGTCTTCAAATTTCATACCGGCATTTGTAGCATTTCGCTCAAGATCGTTTCTAACGAATTGTAGTTGGTCGGAGATCAGAATCTCGGGAGCTGAAACTGTAGATTTTTTGACGAGTTCTTCGACAAGATCGTCTTTGTATTTTTCTATGAGTTTATATTCGTTTTGTGCTTTAAGGTTTTTTTCTATGTCGGCACGGAGTTCGTCCATATTTTTGAATGGGCCGCATTTTTTTGCGAATTCATCGTCGAGTTTCGGAAGTGATATTTCATTAACTTGCTTAACTAGCACTTCGAAAACGGTTTTTTGACCTGCAAGATTTTTTTCCGGATAGTCTTTAGGGAAGGTAAGATCCAATTCTACTTTGTCGCCTGATTCTTTACCGATAAGACCATCTTCAAATCCCGGAATAAAAGTATTTGAGCCGAGGGTAAGTGCGTAGTCTTTTGCTGTTCCACCTTGAAAAGGTTCACCGTCTTTTTTGCCGACAAAATCGATAATCACCTCGTCGCCGTGTTCGGCTTTCTTTTTTGCTACTTTCTTTTCTGAATAAGCTTTACGAACGTTTTCAACGATTTCTTCGATTTCTTCTTTCGAGACCTTGTTTTCTGGCTTTTTGGTCTTTAGATTTTTGTAGTCGCCTAATTTTACCTCGGGCAGAATGTCGGCTGTGGCGGTGTATTCAGCAGTTTCGTCAGGAACATATTTGGTTACATTGACATTCGGGATGACTAGCGGGGATTTTTCTGCTTGCTGAAAGGCGGTCGGGACTGTAGTCCGGACGGCGATGTCGATTGTTTCTGCGTTGATATCATTGGGGTTGAGCGCTTTTTCAACTAATTCTTTTGGTGCTTTTCCTTTTCGGAAACCTTCGAGTTTTATTTCGCGAGAAAGACGTTCGATCGCTTTCTTTTTGGCAACACTTAAGTCTTCTTTTTCGAGAGTTACTTTAATCTCGACACGGGTGTCGGATAATTTCTTTGATTTTACTTTCATGGTTTTAGATTATATCACAAACTAGAGGTTTAAGAAATAATGCCTTGATTTGTCTCTGTACGCAAATGACGAACAGCAGAGCGTGTGTCGTAATTTGTCTTTGATTCCGGGCCGAGAATATTGTTTGGATCGAAAATCTCTTTGATTTTTGCGTAAGTTTCTTTACGGTCTTTCGCTAAATCTGGATAAGTAACGATTGACTTTAATCGTCCTTCGGGATATCCTCCGGTAAGGTTTCCGTCAAGTGCCTTTAAGATTGTGTTTAGTTCTTGAAGAAGCGAAAGGGCGGTTCGTCTTTCTTCGACTTTTTTTAGCTCAAAGCTTGGTCTTAAAGAAAAGTTTTCCGTATCGTAACTCCCGAATAATGAAAGAGTCTTTTTATATTTTTTCTCGATTTTTTTGATTTCTTCGATGAATTTGTTGAGGTTTTCTTTTGGTAGATAAAAATCATTGAGAAGATTTGGACGTTCTGTTTTTGGATCGTCATTCAAGAACGAAATCAGGCTGGTTTCGAAGTCATCAAAATCTTGAGAGTTATCTAACGTTTCGATAATTATGTTATTTGATTTTGATGAAAATTTCTGGCATTTACGAACTTTTTTGCGCGATTTTCTTGACTTGTCGTTGAAGCTTGCAAGCACGAGGTAGCCATTTTCGATTTTTTTGCTAAGCAAATCGGGTTTTTTGCCAAATTCTTCGGCAGTTTGGAAAATTTTATTGTCGAAAATTTCAACACTGAGAGGTTCTTTTTCTAAACAGAAATCGGCGAATTTTGTGGCGCTTTCGAGGTTAGGAAAGGTTGCAAAAATTCGGTGTGGGCGTGGAGTTGATGGAACTGCTCTTAAAATTACCTCCGTAATAATTCCGAGTGTTCCTTCGGAGGCAAAGAAAATTGGGAGCATGTCGAATACTGAGCCGTTATTTCTAACAATGTGCTTGGCGCCAGTGTATCCTTCTCGAGTGTTTTTTATATTGTCGAGTTGTTCCTGTTTCTCGGTAAGTAGTGATTGAACCTTTTTATAGATTTCGCCTTCATAACCTTTAGCTCTAATTTTTCCGTTAAGTTTTCCTTTTGAAAGACGAGAGGTCTGAAGCAAATCTCCGTTTGAGAGTACCACCTCTACCCTGTCGATATAATTAACTATTCCGCCGTATTTGTTTGAATATTTGTCGCGCGGACAAGTATTTATGAGCGAGCCGATTGTGTCATTTGGGTTAGCGAATACAGGTATGGTCAGTCCATAAGGGGCGAGGACGGCGTTAAGTTTTCCGAGAGTTATTCCGGCTTGAACGTGGACTAAGCGATCGTGTGCATCGAGCTCACGAACGTGGTTAAGTTTTTCAGTGGAAATGATGATTCCGTTAGACAAATCAGCGCCGCTTTTGGAGAGACCGGATCCGCGGACGGAAATCGGGAGATAGTATTTTTTCTCGGCTAGCTGATTGACAAATTTAACTATTTTTCTGATGTCGGAGGTTGATTCGGGAAGGGCAACAAAACGGGGTTTTATTTTTAAAAGCGAGTCATCGACGGAATAAGCCTCGAGAATTGAGTCGTTATCAAAAACATTTCCGGTGATATGGCGATTTAAATAAATCGCGATCTTATTCACTAATGCCCACCTTCTTATACATAATATATATTATATTACGCTCGTGCTAAATTTGGAAGAGAGTTTTTAGTTTTTTGTTAACCTCTTCAATTGTGCCCGTTGCCTCAATCGTCGGTATTGATAAATCTTTAGCAATCGCTTCATAACCCTTATTGACTTTATCCTGAAATTCGTTTCCCTTGACCTCAAAAGTCTCTAGGGTTTTTCCACGAGTTTCTTCGCGTTTTTTTCGTTCTTCGTTGCTCAAAATTAGGATTGCTGATTTTTCGGGTTTAACATATTCTTTCGGCAAAAGCGAGGTAGTTAAATCTTTGATTGATTTGATTGGGATTCCTTCGCCATATCCTTGGTATGCAAGGGTAGACCACCAGTTTCGGGCGGAAATAACTATCCCGCCTTTTTTGAGAACTGGTTTGGCGAGTTTGTTCCAAAGTTCACATCTTGCCGCCGTAAAGAGAAGCAAATTTGTTATTGGCTCGAGATTATAGTCTTTTCCTTTGACGAGAATTAGATCATGAATGTCATGCGCTTGTGATAGTTCGCCGTCTGGTTCGTGCAGAGTTAAAACCGTTTTACCTTGTGCTCGAAAATAATCAGCAAGTAATTCGGCTTGGGTGGATTTTCCGGTTCCATCTTGTCCTTCAATAACAATATACATTATTTTGATCCTTGTTTATATTTTTCAACGCAAGCTGGACAGAGGGCACGATATTCGATTTTGGTTTTTCCGTCGTCTATAAGAATATCTGGTCCGTCTTGAACAATTTTTCCATTTAAGAAACGGCAGTTGCAGGTAGCTTTATGTCCGCATTCACAGATGGTCTTGATTTCTTCGATTTCGTGCGCAATTTGGAGAAGACGTGTTGCTCCCTCGAAACCTCCGTCGGTGAGTCTGAAATTAAGACGTAATCCGTATGCGATGACGGGTATATCGAGTTGGATAGTGATTTGCATGAGCTGGTCGGCTTGCTCGGGGGTTAAGAATTGCGATTCGTCCACTAAAACGCAGGCTACGCCAGCATAGTTTTGGGCTATTTTTTCAAAAAGATCGGTCTCTCTATCGAAACAAATATCCGTTTCTAGTTCGGGTCCAATTCTTGTGAGGAGTTTTTCGCCATTTTTTGTATCTGTTTTAGGTTTAATGACGCAAACTTGATGACCCCTTTCCTCGTAGTTGAATGCTACTTGAAGGAGTTGCATGGTTTTTCCGCACCCCATTGCGCCGTAACGAAAGTATAGTTTTGCCATAATAAGCTAATTGTAACACGGATGTTGAAATAGTTATTAACATTAGAACGGTCAAACTTTGTTCTTTTGAGTTTGATTCTTCGTGCGTTAATATTCCTGTGTTTGGTGCTAATATCGGTAGCATTGGCAGGTTTTTTGACTTTTCTATTTTGGGTTGTTCCATTATTTTGAGTTCTTTTTTTGGATCTTCTTCCGTTTTCTCTTCTGGCTTTTCTTCGGTTGGTTCTTCTTGCTTCTCTATTGACTCTTCTTTTTTCTTTACTGAGATTTCTAGCTTAAACCATTCTTTGAAGGGGTCGTCTGGATTTCGGGTACGATTTTCTGAATGACAGCTATATACTGTTTCGTTAATTATGGCATCCGAGAAAGGTATTCCGCAATGATTATTACTTAAACTTTCGAATCCGTGATTTTGATCCGTTGTTTCGAATCCAACATAAAATGCATACTTATCTTCTAGTTTTATTTTGTTTTTGTCTTCTGGATTTGTCTCGTTGATGAGGTATGAAATTTCTGGACTTACGCGATAAAACATGCTATCGTAGTGGTTTTGGTCATATTCTTCAAGTAATTCTTTTATATTATCATATCTTACTAATGTGTTTTTGAGCGATTTTTCCGCCTCATCAAACGACATATCTTCTATTATTTCTGCTACGACTTCGGCATTTACTCCGTTAATTCTCGGGATTAATCGAAATGTTCCTAAATTGTCGGTTTTGATATAATCGAATGTATAATAACCGTTTGTCCAAGCGATTTTTTCGCTTCTTTGTTCTTCCTCTACAAAATCATTACCAGGTATGACGTCACCGACTCCGTCGGTAATTTTATGTGTAAAAACAAAATTTGCGTCACATTCCCTTTCGTTTCCGCCTAATCCTTTACAGTATTCCATGCTTGTTGTGGCTATTCTGATTGTGTCTCCGTAGATTGAATAGTTTCCGGTTGGATTATTGATTGCAAGCTTGCTTCTCTCGTCAATTTGAATTGAACCATGATTATCTACTCTGATTCCTGCTACCTCTGATGTTGATATTTTTTCTTCTGGTAGAGCGGAGTTAATATTGATTTCGTATTTTGCTTTGTTCTTAAAATATAGATTTGATCTTTCGGAATAAATGCCGATTGCTTTTTCTGTTTTGGAATTAACGTTGATTGTTAAGCTTGCGTTGTTGTCTTGCGGATCGAAATATGTTGTCGTCTCTTTGTTTGCCCCTGGGAAATAAAATCCAAACTCGTTTTCTGAGTTGATTGTATTATTTCCGAGGAATCTGATGTCGGCGTGTTGGATTGTATCTGCGATTAGAGAAATTTCTGGGCCGGTGTAGTTTTTCATGTAGAGAGTACGATACTGTTGCGGGCGATAGTGATAAAAAAGCGTGCAATCATCGTCATTATCAAAATCGCAATATTCGATTGCCTTGCCATTTTTATAGTAGCTTTTTTGATTATCTAAAATTACGTTACCGATTTTATATACTGCTTCGGGCGCTTCTATTAATGGTTCTTCTGGCTCAGGAATGCCATGAATTATTTCTATATCTGCGAACGCTTGAAGCGGAACGAGATTAATTAAT
>JAFWKB010000049.1 GCA_017511405.1 Candidatus Saccharimonadota bacterium | reverse complement strand
TTCTCCTCTTTGGTTTTTTCAGGCTCAACGCCATTTCCACGCTCAACCTTAGGAGTTGTTTCCTTAGGAACAGGATGCGCACCAGGGATACCTGGGCGGGCGTCTCCGATATTAATCCAGAGACCGAAGTCGATTAGACCATCCTTGCGAACCTTGCTACGGTATACTGCCCAAGTGTGGGTTTCTTCCGTTTCGATTCGCTCAGGTAATCTGTCATAGTCTTCCGAAACAGCATACATAAGATGCCAATGTTCCTTCGGACTATCGTTGGTATTCTCCATGAATTCGAGCTGACTTAGTAATACGCAAATTTTTGTTGCATAGGCTCGATACTCTTCGCTAGTCACAACGACATTGTCGCTATTTCTAACTCTGAGCCAAAGCTCAATCCCGCGTTCGCCGGGTTCCCATTTTCCACTATCGTTGTAGGAATGTTCATCAACTTTGTTGATAAAATCCTCTACTAACCACGGATTCAGGTCGCCCAGAGTTTTTCCGGAGTAAAGTTCTGTCCGGTTCAAGGCTTTACCATAGGCGATTCCGGTAGCCGGATCCGTCATAATGCGGCCCATCGCGAGATAGAGCTTTTCTTCTCCGTTTAACTTATGGTCGGGAGTGAATCCCGGAACGAAATGTTCCATCCAAGTTGTCAGATCAACAGTTACGAGACCCTTCCCATCTTTTACGACGATATAATCAGCCGTAAGCGGAAGGCTCAAAGCATCAGCCCAACCTTTAGCCCCTTCTCTTACAGAATCCATTTCTGTAAAGGGGATAAGGCTGAATTCTTCCGGAGCATACTGGTAAAAGTCGCTCCTTTGAATCTGACGTTCGGACAAATCGATGGTATAGTATTTCTCCATCTCTTTGTTTGAAGCGTCAAACAGACGGCTGTCAACTTTTGCTACATTTCCGGACTGGACTTCCGTCGTTTCGATGGAATCCGTGGTAACTTTTTCTGCTTTGGTCTTTTTTGAAGATTTAGCAGTTTGGGTTACCTCCGTCGGTTCAATCAGCTCAGCTGATTGGGCAGGAGACGTTGTTTCGACCGAATCGGTCAACTTAGCCTCCGTCGCCTTTGTTTCATTCTCCAGATAGTTGGTAAGAACGGACTCCTTAGGGAGTTTTTCTACCATAGTGTTGGTAAAACCGAGTTCATAAACGATTACGCCAGCACCTCCGAGAATGACCGCGAGAATCATGACAAACAAAAATGTGATCTTAGGCTTCATTGGCTGTTTCCTCCTTCTTTTCTCCTGATTTGACCATAGTGATACACCAGAATACGATTGTGATTACTGCGAAAACGATAATTAGGATACCTAATCTAGCGAGGTTAGGCTTTAAAGCCTCAATTGCTGACAGGAACATTTCCCAAATCGTTACGATGCATATGCCAAAGGCGGCATTGCATTTCTTTGCCTCACATCCAACGACAATGTAACCGCCGAAGACGATAGTGATAGCGGCGGCGATTAAGAAACAGATAAAAGCTGTTACTTTTCCGCCAACCCTAAAGAGCAGCAAAGAATCAATCAAATGGTAAAACAACATGAATCCCATCACGGCGTAGATTATCGGGTTGATGTTTTCCTCTATTTCTTCGGCAGATGCCCGAATTGAGGAATAATAAACCCAGCAGCCGTAAAGGGTAATGACTGAGGTTAAAAGGATGATTAAAAGAAACAGAATTCCCATTTTTTATCCCTCCTTGTAAATGGAAATTGGTCAATAGAAACTTGCGCGTAGTTATTCCAGATACTGCGTTTGTATCTGGGATGATTCGGTTTTAATGACCCTTTACATAAGTTCTTTAACGCTCTTATGTAGACTGGTTTCATTATAGCACACATTAGCGAAAAAGTCAATAGTTTTAACCATAAGTTTTAGTAAAGCGCAAGTGTTTATACATATTTTTAAGAAAAAGCATTAAAATACCACCCCAACAGGGGTGGTAAGTGTGGAAGGGTTTACATGAGGCTAAGCAGATGATCGTGGAGACCAGGATTCTGGTTAAGCATCCAGACGATATAATCCCTCTCTGTTGCCTCATTTTCGTAGCGGAGAACGCCATCTTTGCCGGTTTTAACAAACAGGTAGCGCGGAGCGCACTTGGCCGGCTTCTCTCCGGTGAGAGATTCGTAAGCAGCAGCTGCCTCTTCGTAGTTCTCCTCGGAATAGGCCTTTTTACCAATAAAATAGGCTTTTTCCACGCGCTGAGCAGTCTCGATACGCCGGCTTGTCGCAAGATAGCTTTTTGCTACGTTAACCAATCTGTCCTCATAGGACTCGGTTTTCGGAGCAGCGGGCTTAGGAGTCGGGGCGGGAGTCGGAGCCGGAGGCGGTGTCAGGAAAGACGGTTTTGTATCAGGGGCTGATTTCGGCGGGTTCTCGGGAGTATAGGTTGTTGTCGGTTCGGAACTTGCATTTCTCAGAGCGTTGATATCCTTACTAGTCATTTTCTTTCCTCCTTTTGAATTGTGTGTATTATCTTCGTGAGCATCGACATCATCGAGGTCATCAAACGAATCATCATCGTCAATGTCCGAATCGTCGAGGTCCACGTAGAAATCATCATCGTCATCGAGTCTCAGGTTATCTGCGATAGTTTTCTTACCACCGAGGATAACGTCAAAAAAGGACTGCTTCTTCATACTTTCTCTCCTTCCAAAATGAAAATGTACTCGTGAGTTCCCAAGGGAAACTCAGGTTATGCTTTCATTATAGCACAGAGTTGATTTTTTGTCAATAGCATTATGTTATTGGGCGGAATTAAGGAATTCGATTGCAGCCGTGGCGGCAACAGCGCCATCAGAGGTGGCGGTGACGAGTTGATGGAGCGTTTTGGCGCGGGTATCCCCGGCGCAAAAAACACCAGGAGTAGAGGTTTGGCAAGATTCGTCGGATTTTATATATCCCTGTTCGTCTAAGGTTACGAGGTTTTTGAAGATTTCGTTATTGGGGACTCTGCCGATCGAGACGAAAAGACCATCAAGAGGAAGGAAACGCTCGGTTTTTTTCGAGGTTTTAGGGTCGGTAACAGATAAGGTGATGGCCGTAAGTCGTTCATCACCAGAGAGGGAGGAGATAATGGAGTTTTTGACAATCTCGATGTTTTTAGTCGACTCGGCAGCTTTTACAAGGTGGGGCTCGGCGCGGAATTTGTCGCGGCGAATGATAAGAAAGACGGTTTTGGCGATGTTGGCGAGATAGAGAGCGGAATAGAGGGCCGTATTTCCACCTCCATAAACAGCGACGATTTTATCTTTAAAGAAGCCGCCGTCACAGGTTGCACAATAGGAGATTCCGCGACCAATTAAGCGTTCTTCCCCGTCGAGGCCGAGTCTTCTTTCGGCGGAACCGTTGGCAAGGATGACGGTTTTAGAGAGAAAGGTTTTGTTGTCGGAGGTAAAAATCTTGAACCCTTCAGGAGTTTTATCAATTTTTTCGGCAGAAGAAAACTCGAATTCGCCGCCAAAAGATTCGACTTGAGTTTTTAGGTTTTTGGCGAAATCTACGCCAGAAATCGAGGGGGCGGCAGGGTAGTTTTCGATTTTGTGAGTGTTTATAATTTGGCCGCCGAAAGTGGTTTGTTCGAAGATGATGACGGTTTTGTGAGCGCGGAGAGCATAAAGAGCGGCGGTCATTCCGGCGGCACCAGCACCAACGATGGCGATGTCGTAGACTTTCATTAACGATTTTTCTCGATTAGTTTGACGAAAGCTTTTTTAGGGGCGACGCCAACGGAACGATCAATTTCTTCCCCGTTTCTAAAGAGGATTAGGCAGGGGATTCCGGAGACGGAATATCTTTCCGCGAGCTCTGGAGAATCATCGATGTTGACCGAGAGGATTTTTACGTCGGAATCTGATTCGTAATCTTCGGCGAGCTCTTCAATGACCGGCTTGAGGATTTGGCAAGGGCCACACCAGTCGGCGTTAAAGTCGACAAAGGTGAGGTTGGTTTTTATTTGGTTATCGAAATCTTTTTCGTTAGCTTCAATTACTGGCATTTTATTCTCCTGTTTGGTTTATTATACCATTATTCACGCACGAAGAATAAGCCGATTAATAGGACAAATTCAATAAGAAGAAAGAGATAGATGAAAGTTAGTTCGGGGATTTTATAGATTAGGATCGCAATAAGAGAGATATCGAGCAGGGTTAGGAAAATGGCACGATTTCTTGGGACGCGTTCGAGGGCCGGGAAGGTATTTGCCCTAATTGAATTAGAATCAGGGGGCGAAGAATCTTGGTTTTTCCGGAGAGGGATTTTTGAGGGGCTGAGCGATTCGAGTTTTGAACGGAATCTTGCGTGGTTAGAGCCGAGATAGAGGCCGATAAAGTATATTCCGAGAAAAATAGAAAATGGAAAAAGCAGCGCTAGCAAAAAGAATCGAAGCGAATAATTGTCAATTTTGCCGGAATTTGCGTAGAAATACTCAGTCATGATGAGGGCGAAAAAGCCCAAAATTCCTTTAACTAAGGCGAGAAAACCAATTGAGCGAACAAGAGAAGAATTGGCTTTTTCTTTTGTCTTCATGGTTAAATTATAACAGAAACGCTTATAAGTGGCGTTTTTTCTTCCAGAGCTCTCCGCAGCCTTCCTCTTTCGGTTATGATGACGGGCATTCTCTACTGGAACAGTGGTAATCTCGGCAGTAGAGGTACGTTCGGCTACTTCTGGGCATCTACGCCTAACTCCTACACGGACTCACGGTCCTTGTACTTCCTCTCCACTAATGTCTACCCTAAGCGTAACAACGCTAAGCCACACGGCTTTACTCTCCGCTGCGTCGCCCGAAAAAATGATGTAGAAACCTTACAAAAAACTGTTATACTAATATTATGGCAGAGAAGAAAGAAAAGTATCTAAATACTGTTTTTAACATAATTAAATATAATTTAAGAACGTTAATCGGGTTTGAATTTCTGTATAAAATCGCTGTTGCGTTGATTTTTTTGCCTTTAGCAGTTTTAGGGTTCAATTTAACAATGAAGATAACGGGGTATTCGTATCTAACCCTAGAAAACATCTTTAAGTTCATATTAAATCCAATTACGCTGATACTTCTACTATTGATTATCGTGTTTTTAACGGTTGTTACTCTGTTTGATATAGCGGCATTGATTGTAATATTCGATGAATCGTACCATAAGAAGAAAATAACTGTTATGGATACAATAAAGATAGCATTCAGTAGATGTAAAAAGCTATTTAAACCAAGGAACATTGGCGTAGCGTTTCTTGTATTGTTTTTGATTCCCTTTTTGAACACAGGAATACAATCGGGCGTAATTAGCTCTATAAAAATACCAGAATTTATAATGGATTATATAAGTGCAAATCCTCTGTATTCTTCACTATATTTAGTAGCATGCTTGTTATTGTTATTCTTGTTACTTAATTGGCTATATTCGATTCACTACATGATAATAGAAAATGATGATTTTAAAGAGGCTAGAGCGAAGAGTAAGAATCTTATCGAGAAAAGCAGGCTTAAAGACGGGTTTAAGATATTATTAACTCAGCTTTTAGTGGCGGCTATATATGTGCTTTTTATAGTTCTTGGAGTGCTTATTATTTTTGGGATTACCAAAATATTTGCTCATTTTAAAATCGTTCAGAGTATTTTAATCACGTTGATTTGGCTATTTATTTTAATATCTTTAGTTGCCTTTTCCATCATATCTAACGGGATCAGCTATGCAATTATAAGTACTTTATTCTATAGACATAAATTAGAAAAAGGCGAGAAAATAGTTGCTATAGAGTATAAAAAGAACGAAAAAGGACAAAGAAGGAGCAGTAAAGCATTAAAATATGCGGTATGTATAATAATTTGTTTATCAGTTTTAGGTGGAACGATATTTACTTATCAAGTTATTACGGGAAGAGCCAATTTAAACATTGAATTTACTAGACAAATGGAAATAACCGCACATAGAGGAGCTAGTGTAAAGAATCCTGAAAACACGATGGCTGCTTTTAGAGGGGCTAAGGAGTTAGGTGCGGACTGGATAGAGTTGGATGTACAGCAAACAAAAGACAAGCAAATAGTAGTGTCTCATGATACAAACTTATCCCGAACTGCAGGCGTAAATAAAGATATTATCGATCTAACATATGACGAAATCAGCAAATTAGACGTGGGTTCGTTTTTCGATAAAGAATTTGAAGGCGAAAGAATGCCACTTTTGTCTGAGGTTTTGAAATTTGCAAAAGATAATAATATGAGATTAAACATTGAATTAAAGCCTGTTGGAAAAGAAGTAGATTTCGAGAAACAAGTAGTCGATTTAATAAATGAGTATAATTTTAAAGATAGATGCGTCGTAACCTCGCAAGTTTATAGCGTGTTAGAAAATATAAAGAAATACGACAAAGACATTAAAACGGTATATGTAATGAGCATAGCAATCGGGGATATTACCGAAATAGAACATGCGGATGCATTTTCGGTGGAAGCTACTAATGTAACAACCTCGCAAGTTGATAGAGTTCATAATGCGGGCAAGGAATTATATGCCTGGACGGTGAATACCGAGGAAAGCATTAACCACATGATAGATATGAATGTAGATAATATAATTACGGACAACATAGAACTTGGAAAAGAATTAATTATGAAAAGTAAGAATAGCAATTTGATAAATGAAGCGTTAAAGGTATTGATGGAATAAGAAAGCATTCTTAAAAGCAATAAAAAATGCCCTTCGGGGCGTTTTTTAGTTGGTGTGAGGTGATCAGAGTTTCTCTTGCGTGATTTAATCTCTGCAATCTTTTTTGCAGATTTTAACAATGATTTTCGTTATTTGCAAGCAGAATCAATTATTCTCGAGAAGTTCTTTGGTAGGATGACGTTTTCCGAGGCTCCCTTGAACAATGGAGCGATTTGTTCGGGGGCGTATCCGGCAATACCGCAGCCCAGTTCAGTTACATAGAAGGTTAGCTCTGGGCGGGATTTAGCAAAATCGAGAAATCGCATTATTTGTTCTTTCATTGTATCGAGGCCGCTCATTGTGTTGATTCCGTAGCTTTGGCCTTGAAGACCTTCAGATTGGCCCATAATTGCGCCAAATCTAGTAAGCGCAATTCCGGCAGCTCCTCCAAGATGAGCTCCGTCAGCGTTGCTCCCGAAAACAAAGATTTCTTTCTCGCCTAGCTCCTTAATAAAACCCTCACTGCTGTATTTAACCATTGTTTAGATCCTTTCTAGTTCAATTCTTAATATTAACTAGAATTATCGTTTCTTGCAACTTTCCTTCCAGAGCTCTCCGCAGCCTTCCTCTTTCGGTTATGATGTCGGGCATTCTCAGCTGGAGCAGTGGTAATCTCGGCGGTAGAGGTACGGGCGGCCGCTTCTGGGCATCTACACTTCACTCCTACACACTTTCACGGTACTTGCTCTTTAATTCTACTGAAGTCAATCCTAAGCATGGTAGCGGTAAGCCAGACGGCTTAACTCTCCGCTGCGTCACCCGTCCAAAATGACGACTTGGGTTTTATTGCAAAGTCCACAAAAAAAATCCCCCTTCGAGGGGTTCTTTGCTTGGTGCGAGTGGAGGTAGTCGAAACCTCATCTCAAGTTTGGAAAACTTGCATACTAACCGCTGTACTACACTCGCGATAGTGGTATTATAGCATATCATCTGGTTTTTGGGAATAATTAGATAACAAAAAAAGACTCAATGAGCCTTAAAATGGGGTGGGATATCGGGATCGAACCGACGACCTTCTGGACCACAATCAGACGCTCTAACCATCTGAGCTAATCCCACCAGATGTGAAAATTGTATCATAAAATAGACTATTTGGGAAGGATGAAATAGATACCGGCACCAACCGCCGCGCCGAGAAGAATTGTTAAGATAATAACTACGACAAGCGGAATTCCGGATTTTTTCTTATCTCCGTCAATAACTCGAACAGTATGCCCGGTTTTCTTCTTTTTCTTAGAAGGTTCTTTCTTTTCGTAGACGTTCTTTTTCGGAGTTGCTTCTTCCTCGGGCTCATCAATAGTGCCGAGATAACTGATTTTCTCGAAATTCTTTTTTCCATCCTCGGGAACAGAGTTAGAGAGAGGACGCTTGTCGATTTTGTAATTTTCGAGAAAAGGAGATTTTCCACCCAAAGAGTAGGCATTGTTGTCGGGACTGTCTAGGGATTTTTTAGAGCCAGACAAAGCAGCGGAGGCCTTAAGAGCGAGGTCGTCTTTCGGGCGGCCAGTTATCGGGACGGATTTAGGGGCGGGCTTAGGAGATTTAAGAGCCTCAAGTTTAGCCTTGGTGGCTTTTTCTTCAAGGATGGGCTTTTTAGAGTAAAGAATTTTAGGCTCGGCCGGTTTTCTAACGGCAGAAGCGGATTTCATCGGAGGGTTCGTTGTAGATTTAACGGCGGGACGAGCAACAGGTCTGGAAACCGATTTTGAGGAAGGGGCCGGTCGGGAAACAGTAGTTTTCTTAACGATGCGTTTAGCGACCGGGCGAGAAATCAAAGGGTCGGTAGAAGAAGCACGACGACCACCAACGAAATCCATATAGCGAACAGGTTTTTTAGTAGTTTCGGTCATTTTTAACTCGTTTAGCTATTTCAATTATATCAGTAAACTCAGGGGCAATCAAACTTGCCCCGCCGATTAGGAGACCATTACAGTCCCCAATCGAAAGATAGGACTCGGCATTTAGAGAGCGAACACTTCCGCCAAACAAGAGCGGAGTTTCGGAAGCAATTTTTGGACCAAAAGTTTCTTTGAGGATGTTGCGAATAATCTTAAGGGCGTCAGCGACGTCGAGCGGAGAAGCAACGCGGGCGGGCTTTCCGTGGCCGGAAATCGCCCAGACGGGCTCGTAAGCGACAATGACTTTAGAGACATCTTCCTTAGCAACGTCGGAAAGGCCGCCCAAAAGTTGGTCACGGATAACGTCGACGGTTTCCCCAAAAGTACGTTCAGACTCGGTTTCTCCGACGCAGAGAATCGGCGTTAGTCCGCCACGAAGGGCAGAAGCAACCTTCATTTTTATATCCTTGTCGGTTTCATTAAAGATGTAGCGACGTTCAGAATGGCCAACGATGGCATAGTCAACCAGAGAGCGGAGTTGAGCAACGGAAACCTCCCCGGTATAAGCTCCGAAATCTTTATAATAAAAATTTTGGCAAGCGAGTTTAATCTTCCGTCGGTCGGTTTGAAGAGAAAGACTTTGAAGCGCCATAAGAGAAGGAGCAACGACGACTTCAATATCGCGATAAGAGTGGATTTTTCCAAGGAGTTTGTGAAGGTAGAGAGAAGATTCTCCCACCGTAAAGTTCATTTTCCAGTTTCCAACGATATAAGTCTTCATGCTTATGATTTTACACTTATTTTAGAAAAAGCGCAAGCGGCTAGGCCTAGAGGTTGTTTGTGACGCCGAGGATTCCGGTTAAAGCATAGAGCGTGTCTTCGTGGGAGCGAACGGTAATAGTGTCAATTCCCATTTCTACTATTGGATAGTCGTTTCCGCCGGGCTGAGTCATATCACCAAAATAGAGGATGTCGGCTTTTTCGACATTGAGTTCTTCCATGAGATGAGTCATTCCGAAAACCTTGTTCATTCCAGGGATAAAAGCATTTATCGAAGTTGTACCGCCGATTTCGAACTCAAAATCAGGAGCAAGTTTTTTAGCACCCTTGACGATTTGTTCACGTTTTTTGCAATCAGGGTCCCAGGCATATTTTTCTTTAGTGCCGGCGGTTTGGCCAAGCGCAGAGAAAGTCACTTGAGAAAGGCGGTTTTCGATGATTTCGTCGCCTTCTTTTAATTTGTCTTCTTCCCAGAAACCTAGTTCTTTAGCGGAGGTTTCAAGGGCGTTAGTAATTTCTTTAACTTGTTCTTCGGTCAATGGGAAATTATAAACTTTTTCCCAAGAATCGGACGCAAAACGATAGTATTGAGTCCCCTGCGCTACGAAAAGATGGAGATTTTTCAAATCGTCAGGTGTGGCGCCGTTTTCTAGAAGCGGGTTGACAATTTGAACGAGAAATTGGTCAAATTTTTGTCCGGAAATTGGGCAAATTTTGAAATCGGCGCGAAGAAGTTTAATGAGAACTTCGGCGATTTCTTTAGGGATAGGGGTTTTAGCGACGTTTAGGGTTTGGTCAACGTCGAAAGAGAGGACTTTTTTCATAATTATTCCTTTTAGTTATTGCGATTGCGTTTTATGAAATCGTCTTCCTTTTCAAGCTCGGCTCGAAGAGTATAAGACTTACATTTACCATCTTTACAGTTAGTAGGCTCGTAGAAATAAGAACCGAGACTGTCGTTAAGGTAAAAACCGTTGGGGTCGGTAAAAAGCTCAGGATCGATGACCGTTAAGACGGACTCGGAAATTTCTTCAGGATAGAACTTGTTGTTCTCATAGAAGCTTTCTTCAAGAGCATAGTACATGGCGTTGATTGCGACTTTTCGGGAGTCGTCACGAAGCATGGCGTCAGCATTTTGTTTTTGGACAAAAGCAAGAATGAGCACCAGCGTAGCGAAACAAAGAACGACCAGTATTTCCGGGACGGTAAAGCCACGCTTTTTAGAAAACGTATTCATGGGTTAATTATAACACGATTATTTTACTTTTGAAAATATTTGTGTTACGATTAGAAATGGAAGGGTGGCCGAGTGGTTTAAGGCACCGGTCTTGAAAACCGGCAAGGCGTTAAAACCTTCGCGAGTTCGAATCTCGCCTCTTCCGCCATTAATAAAGATAAAAATAAGTTGTAGTTTGTCATGGATTGGAATCTTATAACTGATATTATTTTAGTTTTGGCGTTTTTGACGCTTGGGGGTTTCGGAATCCTTTTTATTTACCAACTAGTTACGCGAAAATCCATAAAGAAAGTTGATAAACAACTTATTCTTGCTTTTATTCCTTTGATTTTAACCGCAATTTGTTATATTGTGTTTGATAAGTTTATCGTTCTTAATACGCGCCCTAACGGGTCAGGAGAGCCGTCTTTTCCTTCTTCGCATGTGATGGCTGTAGCGACGATTTTTCTGTTAGTCTCTATTGCGTTGCCGAAATATATTAAATCGAAAGCCGTTTTAATTTCGCTTTGGGTTTTGATGACGGTTTTAGTAGCTTTGACTGCAGTCGGGCGAGTGCTAGCGAATATGCACTGGGTTTCTGATGTTTTAGGCGCGCTTGGTTTTTCGGCGATATTTGGCGTAATTTACTTTTTCTTAGTTAAGAGGCTCAGTCGAGAGTCTCGAGACCACTAATTTTATCGAGAAAAAGATTTGCTCCGCGAGTTATTAGATCCTCGTATTCTTCAAGAGAAAAGACTTTAATGCAATCTTCTTTGGGGGGAAGGAGATATTTTTTGGTATCCTCAAGCCAGTTGGAATCATTGCGGTCATCAAAAATAGAAAGATTAGTTTTAGGGATGGAATCAGGAAGCTTAAAAACTTCGTCGGGAAGAAAGCCATCATCAAGAAGAGCTTGGTTAGTGTCACTATAAGAGCCATAAAGACCCTTTGGAGAAAGAAAAACATTTCCGTCCCAGATTTCTCCGGTTTCTAGGTTTTCTACAATATTTGATTCGGGATGAAAACGATAGCGACGGCTTAAATAATTTGAGATGAAAAAATAATCTAGAAAAAGATGACAATACATACCGAGGAAAGAAGAATCGGGTTTAAGAAGTGTTTTTTCGACTTCTAGAATATTTGGAATATACCAACCGTTGCCATTTGGAACACGAAAATGCGACTTTTGTTTGTCTTTTGCTAAGTCGGGCGTGATGTTCCCCAAAACGAACTTTGTATAATCAAGATCTTTTCGTTCTTTCCAGACAGTATTTGCGCAAGCTAAGTGACAAATAAATCCTGGCATAACCCGTATATTATACCCCAGTTATTAAAAATGTCAATCTATCTGATTATGTGATATAATAGGGGTTAAGCGTCGGGGCTTGGCGCAGCTTGGTAGCGCGCACGCATGGGGTGCGTGAGGTCAGGAGTTCAAATCTCCTAGCCCCGACCATTTTTTATGTCTAAGAATTATAGATATCGGTGAACTACGGCGAGACGATCGGAGTCTTTAGAAAAATCGTCGTGAGGAGTTTTTCCGAGAAGGAAAGAAACAAGCATGTCCAAGGTTAATAAACCAACAACTGTATTAGTTTTATTGATAACAATCGTGAGATAACTGTTCGTACGAAGAAATGCAGCGAAAGCCTGTTCAAGAGAATAATCTTCGCGAACATAGTAGACATTCGGGTCGAGATATTTTGAGGCGCGCTCGGCTTCACGGATAGCGAGAGATGTAAGATTATCGATTGAAAGTGTGCCAATTATTTTCCCCGTTCCGTCAACAACAGGAAAACGAGAGAAGCCGGATTTATAAAGTTTGTCGAGAGTGAGCGGACCTAAGAATTCGGTTTCTTTGACAAAAGTCATTGCAGGTTTTTCTAACATAACCTCTCCAACTTTTGTGGTCTGGAAAGTCATAGCGGAGGCGATAATTTTTCTTTGTTTTTTAGATAAGACTGTTTCGGGAGTGCGTCTTAGAAGATCGAGGAGCTCGGATTCGGTTTTTGGAGCGGGGACATATCGAGGCTTAGGGGGCTCTTCTTGTTTTATTTCCTGCTCTTCTTCAAGCTTTGGCTCGAAGTTTTTAATGACTTTTTTGAAAAAAGATTCAGGATTCATATATTAATATATATTATACCATATTTTTGAGAGTTTTTGCTATTATTACTCCCTTAAGTGTGGTATAATTTTCTCATGTATATTAAGTCTAATGAACTCAAAAACTATCTTGGAAAAAATGTAAAAGTTGCGGGATGGGTAAATTCACGCAGGGATCACGGAGGGTTGATTTTTATTGATTTGAGAGACTTTAACGGGATTATCCAATTAGTCGTAACTCCGGACACAGAAGAAAGCTTTAAGCTTGCGGAAACCGTGCGTGACGAATTTGTTATTAGGGCCGAAGGTAAGATGCGCGAAAGAGCACCGGAGCTTAAAAATCCAAACATCCCGACTGGAGACATTGAACTTGTTGTTGAGAAGCTTGAGCTTCTAAATAGATCGGAGCCTTTACCGGTCAACACACATGATGACGGCCCAGAGAGTTCTGAAGAGCTAAGACTTAAATATCGTTTTCTCGATCTTCGTCGTCCGAAGATGCAAAAGCTACTCAAAGAACGTTCTCGTTATTATCAGTTTTTAAGAAACTATATGTATGAGAAGGATTTTACGGAAATTACGACGCCGATTTTAGCAAACTCTTCACCAGAAGGCGCAAGAGATTTCTTAATCCCCTCTCGTCTGCATCCGGGAAAATTTTACGCTTTACCGCAAGCTCCACAACAGTTTAAGCAGCTTTTGATGGTTGGCGGAGTAGAGAAATATTTCCAGATTGCGCCGTGTTTCAGAGATGAAGATCCAAGAGCTGATAGGCTTTATGGTGATTTTTACCAACTTGACCTTGAGATGTCTTTCGTTGAAGACGGAGAGATTGTTAGGGAAACTATGGAACCGTTGGTTAAAAAATTAGTAACTGAGTTTGTTGGCAAAAAGCTATTGACAGAGAAGGTTAAAAGAATTCCATATCAAGAGGCGATGGAGAAATATGGTGTAGATAAACCGGATTTGCGTTATAAAATGGAACTTGTCGAGCTTACAGACGTGTTTGAAAAAACCGATTTCAAGGTTTTTAAAGCGCCTTGCGTGAAAGCAATTTGTGTTAAAGGAGGAGCAAGTTTAACCCGCTCGCAAATTGATGCGTTTACGGAGAGTGCGAAAAAAGAAGGGGCAGGAGGGCTCGCATATATCTTATATACGAACGGGGAAGCCAAGTCGCCAATTTTAAAATTTATGAAGCCTGAAGAAATCTCTGCAGTTAAAGAGCGTACTGGAGCTAAAGACGGAGATGCTGTGTTCTTTGGTGCCGACACAAGAAAAAAGGTAAATAAGGTTCTTGGACAACTTAGGATTCAATTTGCGGAACATTTTGGACTTGCTAAAAGTGACGAAGTGGCTCTTTGCTGGATTGTAGATTTTCCGTTTTATGAATGGGATGAAAAGAATCAAAAACTTGACTTTGGACATAACCCGTTTTCTATGCCAAAAGGCGGCATGAAGGCGCTTTTGGGGGCAAAAACGGACGAAGAAAAACTCGAAATCGTAGCAGACCAATATGATATGGTAATGAACGGATTCGAAATTTGTTCAGGGGCGGTTAGAAACTATAATCCAGAAATTATGTATAAAGTTTTCAATATACTTGGATTCAATAATGAGTATGTCGAAGCAAGGTTTGGCGGGATGTTGTCTGCGTTCAAGTTTGGCGCAGCTCCACACGCTGGATGCGCATTTGGAATTGATCGGATTTTCATGGTGCTTGAAGATGCGAAAAATATTCGCGATATCATCGCTTTCCCGAAGAATGGCTCGGGAATTGATTTAATGATGAACTCACCTTCGGCTGTCGATTCGAATCAGCTTGAAGAAACTCATCTTGCAATTGTAGAAGAAGATTAGCGTATAAGAAAGAAAAATAAAAAAATTTAGACCCTCTCGAAAGTGGGTCTAAATTTTATTGTGGGGCTGTTTTAGTTTTTAATCTTCTTGGCGATATTTTTCGTGGAAAGTTGGTCGAGGGTAAGAATAGAACATAGAGGGGCGGTCAAGAGGATTGCAGCGATAATGCTGTAAGCTTGCAAGCTGAAGCCTATGAGAATGCCAGAGGAAACCGCCCGGCCATAAATAGAGGTGAGCATGTCACTGAGGAGAGTAGCGTCTTTAAGACTAATTACTAGAGCAATTCCACCACCAAGGATGACCGAGAAAATAACTGTAAACAAACAAAGTTCAAGAAGGTAGGAGAAATAGATTACGAGAATGTCAAAGGAAGAAGCGCCAAGAGAACGATAGAGAGCAATAGAGCGAGCATTTTCCCCGACAAGGCGGATAAAGGTAAAGACGGATATAGTTAAGGCGATTAAGAGAAGAGCAATTTCGTCATAATTGAAGATATAGTAAACGTTTCTAAGAGCGTTTTTCGTTTGGAGGCGGTTTCCAACAATTTCCTTAACCGTAAAATTAGAACATTTATTAAAGTTTTGTTCAAGGTCGCAACTTTCGTTGGAATAGAACTTAGAGGCATCGTCTAAATTAGAGAATTTAACGATTGGATTAGCGGAATTGCGGTCGGAGGCCTCAAAAGTTTCTTTAAAGTTCATCGTATTGTCGTTTTTGCGCGCAATATAGAGGTCGGCTATTGCAACTTGATCTTCAACCCTGTCGAGGAATAGATCTAAAATGCGGATATCGCTGTAGCCTTGAGAAAGAGAGGTAGAAGTGTTGGTCGAACCAACAACCCCGGCTACAACATAGTTGAGCGTTTTCTTTTCATATTCTTGTTCGAAGAATTCAGCTATTTGAGACTCATCTTCAAGTATCTCGGAAATGCTGTTTCGGGAAGATGGGACCGTAAAAGTCTCTATGAATTCTTTACCGAGGGTTTTGGATTTTATGTCGTTAATTTCGGAGAGCGAGTAGGTTTTTTGGGGGGTTACATATGAAGATTCATCTTTCGTACCGTTAACTAGCTCATCAGCTTCATCGAGAGTAATGATTTTAAATAATGTGCCCTTTGGAAATTCAGCAAGATTAATCTCAATTAGGTTTTCAACATATTCTTCATCAATCACACTAAAGAAGAGGCTGCCATTTTTATATTCGTAGTTTTGAATTTTGCCAACGATTTCACCGTTATAGTCGGCTATTTTCTTTTTAGTTAGTTGCTCCATAGCTTCCCAGTCTAGACATTTTCCGGTTTTATTACAAGAAGAGGTAGTAACGTAAAGCTTATTATTGGAGAGCTTATTGGAGGTTTTAATAAAAATATTCTCAGTACCCTCAAAAAGGAACACGATACTTAAAAGTGCGCCGAATAAAATTCCAATCGTAGCGATAGACAAAAAACTTTGTCGTTTATGTGCGGCTATGTGACGATGCCCGATTTTGATTAGACTAAAAATTTTCATTGTTTGCCTCTCCGAGAGTTATAACTTTTGTTGCGAAAGAGCGAACGGATTCGTCGTGCGAAGCGACAACGATAGTAGTATCGGTCTTTTCTTGGAAAACTTGAAGAATCTTAAGGACTTTTTCGGCATTTTCTTTGTCAAGGTTCGAGGTCGGTTCATCGGCGAGAATAATCCTAGGACTCAAGAAAAGAGCGCGCGCGATACAGGCACGTTCGGCGTGGCCGCCTGCAGTTTCGGCGGGGTATTTCCCAAGAGAATCGGTGATTCCTAAGATTTTGGAGATTTCGGCGGTTCGTTTTTTACGATCAGCGGGTTTCATTTTAGCGAATAAGCCGGGGAGCGCAATGTTTTCAGCGATAGTAAGTTTCGGGTCAAGATAGAAACCTTGAAAAATAAAACCAACGTATTTTTGATATAGTTTTACTCTTTCCCTTCCTCTTAGACCGCGTATATTCTTGCCGTCAACAATTACTTCTCCAGAATCAGGGGTTTCTATTCCTCCAATAATGTTAAGTAGGGTCGATTTTCCAGAACCGCTCGGGCCATTAATCAAAACGAAAGAGCCGTCGTTTATTAATGCACTAAACGAAGTTAGAATTTGTTTGTTTTTGTAACTTTTGGAAATGTTGATTAGTTTGATGCCCGCCACTTTTTTCTCTTTTTCTTTTTAGTTTAATCCTTTTTTCTCGAGTTCTTTATCAATGTAATTACGGAATATTTTAAGAGTGTCAGCCTTTGTTTGCTCGTCACTTAGAATCCATTCGATTTCGCTTCCGTCTTCGCCGAAGAAAGCGGGAGTTGCGGTGATATTGAGGGATTTTGCAAGGGCCGCGTCGAAGTTGACTTTTTTCTTAACTTCGGCAGAAGCCATATCGGAACGGAACTTGTTAACGTCACCCTTGCCGTCTGTTACATCTTCAAAATAGGAAACGAAATAGTTGATACGGTTGCTTCCTTTAGAATAGAACCATTCGGCCTGGTTTGAAAAAAGGAGATCGCCGTATTCTTCCCAGTAACCTTGGAGACCCGCAGCTTCGGCTGCGGAAGAGGCAGCAACGGCGTTGTTATGGATAGAGAGCGGGAACGAACGGAAGATGATGCGAAGCTTGCCTTCGTATTCTTTCAAAAGTTGTTTAGCCCAAGGGTTAAAGTTGGCACAGCCGGAACATTGATAATCGCCATATTCATAAATCGTAACAGGAGCGGAAGGATCACCCTTAATATGGTCGGCAATGCCTCCATTATCTTCGTTCCCTTCAATATAGGAAGCGTGGTTATATTTCGAGACATCAACAGAGACGTTCGAAGAAGAGTCATCTTCTTTATTGTTTTTGAAGATAGGAAAGAGGATAATTGCACCAATAAAAAGAGAGACAATAACAATCAGGGAAATTAAAAGGGGTTTATTATCTTTCATAGTTTTATTATAGCACAAAAAGACCAAGAAAAAGTCCCGTTGTTGGGACATTTTTGAGAATTCTAAATCTCGATAAACTCTTGCCACGGAGCAGGAGGAATTTTAGACTCTTCCCGTTCAGCTTTTTTCTGTGAACGTTTTAGTCTGATACGCATTAGAAGTTTAAACTCCTTTATTGTTTTAGCCGCTCATACGACCGGCCCACACAGCGACGGATTGTATTTTATCAGACATATCAAGAGGAGACAAGTCTTGACTTTTATTCGGTATTGCGGAAAACAATCTTTTTAAATTTTTCAATTATGGGAGAAACTTCCTCAAGGTTAAGGAAATAGCTTGTGACGATATAAGCGATTAGACTTACGACAGAAATTAAACAGAATTTCGGAAAGATTGAGAGAAAGGAGTCATCGGTCGACATAAGCGGGAAAAACTTTGTCATCGAATACGAAACACAGGCAGTTATAAGTCCAGCGAATAGCATTTTTCTTGTAGTCTTCCAAAAGTCTAGATCGAGAAGCTTGTTTTTCGAGCGACGGTTAAGAATAAAGAGAAGGATGATAATTTCCATGAGAGCACCAAGACTTTGCGCCCAACCAAGTCCATCAGGCCCAAAGCCAAGTTTATAAAAGAGCGCAGACAGGCCAATCGTAGAGCCGATTGCAAAAACCGAAACGAGAAGAGGAGTCTTTGTATCTTGATAGGCATAGAAGCCACGAGAGGCGATATGGAACACGGATTGAGCGAAAATCGCAACGATGAACGAACCTAAGATGCTCGCAATCAAGGCATCGCCTCCGTTCATAATAAAACTGACGACATAGCCACGAGCGAAAAAAGCGATGATGGAAATTGGAAGAGCAATCCAGATAATCATACGAAGAGCAATTCGGAAGGTGTTGTTAAACTTTTCTTCTTTCCCTTCTCCGAGCTCTTCGGTGAGTTGCGGGAAGAAAGCGGTCGAAATCGCAACACCAATGAGCGAAACCGGCATTTGGTGGAGCGAGGAGGCTTGTTGGAAGCAACGAAGAGCACCAGCCCCCATACGAGAGGAGAGGTTAGTAGAGACGATAGTATTGACATAGTCAATCCCCTGATCGAGTGAGCGAGCGGGAAGAAGGCGGAGCACACCGCGGAAGCCTTGGTTTTTCCAGTTGATTTTAAACTTGTAGTCAAAGCCGAGGCCGAATAGTCCGACAAGGGAGGTCAAAAGTTGAAGAACGGCACCAAAGGCGACACCAATAGCGACGCCCATAATTCCACCTTCGAATAACTGAACCCCAAAAATGGAAATTCCACCCGTAAAGACGGTAATGCCAATTAAAATTCCAACGTTATAGAGCGCGGGAGCAAGAGCGTAAAAAACGAAGCGACCGAGAGCTTGCTGAATGGAGGAAATGACAGTGGAAATTGAGAAGAGAAAGGGATTGATTGCGATAACACGCATCATATTAATTGCGAGAATAGTACCAGATTCATCAAGTCCCGGGCCAACAATATAGCGGACAAGAGGGTCGGCAAAAACCATGATTAAGATGGAGGCTGTAAGAGTAACTAGAGCCATAAGGTTGAGCATAGAAGAAGAAAGGTCCCAGGCGGATTTTTTATTTCCCTTCATTAAGCGTTCGTTAAATACCGGAATAAAGGAAACGGCGAGCGCGCCAGAAGTCAAGATAAAGAACATAAAATCGGGAATTGTAAAAGCAGCGGTATAGGCGTCAATCCCGGTCGGGTAGGTTTTTAGATAATATGAGTTCAAAAGACGGTCGCGGAAGATTCCCAGGAGGGCAGAAACGAGCGTAGAGGAGGCAAGGAGAATGGCCGCAGATTTTACGGAAAGTTTGGAATTTGCTAGCGCAACAACAGATTTGAACTTTAGCTTAGCCATATAGGAAAATTATAACACGTTTGACTATTTGCTAGGAGTTTTTGTAGCGCCAATAATGATGTAGAACGCGAGAAGATAAAGGATTTCCCAAATAAGAATGTAAGAGACTGAATATTTTATACTCAAAACAAAAGTTATCATGAAGGCAAAAGTGTAAATCAAATACAAAGTAATTGGAAAGCTTTTACTAACTTCTTTCCAGTGGTTTTTTAGGGCAAGAATCGTAGCTAAAACAATACCCGTGAAGGTGATGCCCGCAAAAACTCTATGAGCGTAAGTCGTCCAATGGATTTGATCGTAGGTATTGAATAAACCGTCAGGACAGAGCGACAAACCGATTAATCCGACTACAATCGAATACATAATTATATACCAGTAGAAAGGTTGATTTTTGTTGTGGCGAATTAAATCGACGAGAAACCCAGAGATTATAAAGTTAGCAATCAAAAAGACGGTTGCGCTCCAAGGGCTCATTGCGGCGTAATGACTGAAAGTATGCTCGAACTGGCCAAAATATCCACCAAAAATCCAGTAGTAGCCGATTATAATGGCGACAGAAATGAGAAAAACTGAAGCTGCTAACCCAATTCGGTATTTATCTTTCATATTAGTGCAGCTTCGCCGAGTCAGGAAGAAGAGCGGGAGCGAGAACCGGCTTCAATTCTTCTTCTTCCAACGTTTCTTTTTCGAGAAGAAGATTAGCGAGATTATCAAGAACTTTTTTATTCATCTTCAAAACTGCTTCAGCGCGCTTTGCGGCTTCTTCGGAAAGGTTTTTGATTTCTTCGTCGATTAATTCGGCAGTTTTTTCAGAATAAGGCTTTTCGGTCGTGATCGAATAATAACCGGTGGCCGTGTCAGGAAAAACGAGATTTCTAGTCTTGTTGCCCATTCCTTCTTCAATAATCATTTCTTTGGCGAGCTCAGCAGCGTTTTTAAGGTCGGAAGATGCACCGGTTGTTACGGCGTCAGAGCCGAAGATGATTTTTTCGGCGATACGGCCACCCATTGCGCGAGCAAGGATGTCTTTCAGCTCGTAGATACTTTTATAGCTCCGGTCTTCCGGAGGAAGGAACCAGGTAACACCGCCGGTATGTCCGCGAGGAATAATTGTAACTTTGTGGACAGGGTCGGAATCAGGAAGGACATGACCAACAATGGCATGGCCAGCCTCGTGATAGGCGGTAACTTTACGCTCATGATCGTTCATAACCTTAGACTTTCGTTCAGGACCGATTGCGATGCGTTCAAAGGCCTCAGTTAAGTCGTTATTGGTAATTTCCTTGTGGGACTTTCTCGCGGCGGTGATTGCGGCCTCGTTAGCGATATTGGCGAGATCAGCGCCGGCAGAACCAGCGGTTTTAGCAGCGAGAGAATCGAGATTAACGTCTTTTGCGACCGGTTTGTTTTTAAAATGTACCTTTAAGATTTCTAGGCGGTCTTTTCTTTCGGGAAGAGTGACGTTAACGTGGCGATCAAAACGACCAGGGCGAAGGAGAGCTTTGTCAAGCATATCGACGCGGTTCGTGGCGGCGATGACGATTACACCAGATTCGTTATCAAAACCATCCATTTCGACGAGGATTTGGTTAAGAGTCTGCTCGTCCTCTCGGCCAGCTCCGCCACGAGCATCGCGTTTGTGGGCGACGGCATCGATTTCGTCGATGAAGATAATTGAGGGGGCATTTTTCTTAGCTTTCTGGAAAAGATCGCGAACGCGAGAAGCGCCAACGCCGACAAACATTTCGGCAAACTCAGAACCAGAAATTGAGAAGAAAGGGACATTCGCTTCTCCGGCGACTGCGCGAGCCATTAAAGTTTTTCCGGTACCAGGATCTCCGGCAAGAAGGACGCCACTCGGAATTTTAGCACCGAGAGTAGCGTATTTTTTGGGGTGTTTTAGGAAATCAACAATTTCTTCGAGGTCTTGTTTAGCAGATTCGTTACCGGCGACATCCTTGAAGGTAACACGTTTTTTATCGGGGCCGTAGAGACGAGCTTTAGCTTTGCCAAACCCGATGTTTTGAGAGTTCATAGTTTGGGCTTGGCGCATCATATATGTGAAGAACAGAATTAGCCCAAGAAGAGGAAGAGCGATAAAGGCGGCGTCGATAATTATTCCCCAAACGTCGGTTTTTTCTACATATTCAAGAGTCGGATAGGAAGATTCGCAGTTTGCCCTTTCTTCGGTATTTTCGATAGAGGCGCAATAGTTAATAAGTCCTTGATCATAGAGTGTTCCAGAAGAATCTTTAAGAGATTTTTGGGTCGGATAATCTTTATCCTTGAGAGTGATTTTTAGTTCGTTACCGGCGATGGTGATTTTAGAGATGTCTCCAGAAGGATCATTGGCACGAGCAATAACAGAGGAAAGTGGAACGGTTTCTAAACTATGAGACTCGACAAGGAAAGAATTAATCAATACGGAAGAAAGAAGAATAACGAGGGCAAAGAAGATACAGGTGCGGATAAAATTAGAGGCCTTGGCGGCATTAGATTTTTTGGAAGATTTTTGAGAAACACTATTTTTCGGCATAATCTCATTGTAGCATATTTTAGTCAAGTTTAGATATAATATATTTATGCGTAAGTGGGTTTTCGGGAGGGTTCACCAGTCTTCGGTCGTGATGGGATTTTTAATCGGAATAGTTGTCGGGATAATCGGAGCAGCGGTTTTTAGAATGAGTTTTTTCTCGTCTTGGTATTGGGTCATTTTTTCGACACTTTTGCTTCTATTCGGAATTTGGAGAGCGAATTATTTGATGGTCGTCGTGGCGGTTTTGGCGGGAGGGGTTTTAGGGGGATTTAGGGTCGGCTCGGAGGTTAGAGGACAAAAGGTCTTGTCTCAGTTAGTTGGAAAAATAATTGTTGTGTCCGGGCGAGTGAAGGGCGATCCTGATTTTGAGGAAAACTCTGGAAAGATTAAACTTAATTCGCTAGAAATCGACGGAAAAAGCGTTCCGGGAACGGTCTATTTATCAGGTAGATTAGAAGACATAATTCAAAGAGACGATAGATTGACAATTCGCGGAAAGATGTCGAACGGATTCGGTGTTTATTTTGGGAGTTTTTATTCACCGGAAATACTCCAACTTTCTCGGCCAGAACCGGGAAGTTTCTTAATTCGGGCGAGGAATAAACTTGCGAAGACTATTAAAGGCGTAGCTAAAGATAAGGAGAGAGAGGCAAACCTCGGTATTTCTTACCTTTTAGGACTTAGGAACGGACTTGATAAAGAGCTTACGGAGATGTTAAGCTTAGTTGGACTTACACATTTAGTCGTGGCAAGTGGAACGCATCTCGGGATTCTTGTTGAGTTTTTTAGAAAGGTTTTTGGAAAGTTGTCAAGATTTTCAGGAGTGTATTTTAGTATATTATTTATCATGCTTTTCGGAGGAATGATTGGGTGGACAGCTTCAATTACAAGAGCGGCGATTGTGGCGATTCTGGGGATTCTTGGGTGGTATCTCGGGCGGAGTATTCCAGCTTGGCGATTGATTCTTGTCGCCATGGCTCTCACTTTGATGGTGAGCCCGATGAACTTTTTAGACCTTGGGTGGTTGCTTTCTTTTGGATCTTTTATCGGAATTATGATACTTGGGCCGAGCCTCAAGAGTTTCTTTTATGACCGGCCGGGAGGAAAACTCGTAAAGCATGGCAAAAAGACAGTTTATATTTTTCCGAAAGGGTATAAGAGAATTGAGAAGCCAGGAGCGGTGGCGGAGATAATTCTTGCTACGGTTTCGGCGACGATGATGTGTGCACCGATTTTGTTGTATTATTTCGGGACAATATCGCTTATTTCCCTTGTGGCAAATCTGTTGGTTTTGCCAACAATTCCGTTCGCTATGGGGCTTACGTTTTTGGTGGGAGTTTTAGGAATAGGCGTCGAGATATTCGGAGGGTTTTGGTTTTTGACGGTAGTTGAGAAGATTGTTGTAAAAATTACAACAATATTATTGAGTTATCATATTGGAGTGATGAGTTTTTTCTCCGAACAGAAGAGCTTTTTAGTAGAGATTCCGAAAGGAGACGTGAGGGTTCTTCTTCTTTATATTCCAATTTTGATACCGTTTCTAATTGTGGGGCTGGTTAACCTAAAAAATCAAAGAAAGCAAGAAAGGCTGTTTCACGAGGAGCCGGAGAAATATCTTCGGTTCTCGGTTGATTAGACTTTTCCTTCCAGAGCTCTCCGCAGCCTTCCTCTTTCGGTTATGTTGTCGGGATATTATGATTGGAAAGGCAATGCCGACTGGGGCGTCAAGAATAGCTATAGCCGCTTCTGGACATCTACGCCTAGCTCCTACACGGATTCACGGTACTTGTACTTCAACTCCACTAACGTCGGCCCTAAGGGTGGCCTCAATAAGCCAGGCGGCTTAGCTCTCCGCTGCGTCTCCCGTCAAAAAAAGAACCATGACCTCCTCCTCCATTTGTCCTAAGGGTTGGATGTTACCACAGAATGACGGCAACCAATCCTGGTATAATCTCCTCAATGGTACCTACAAGTATTATGCTTCCGAGATGCAAAATGGAACCGGAAACATCACCGGCGGTGACA
>JAFWKB010000048.1 GCA_017511405.1 Candidatus Saccharimonadota bacterium | reverse complement strand
TGGGGCAAGGACCAAAACTCCTTAATATTTTCTATCAACGCCCTTCCGATTGGTGGCTTCTGTGCCATGGATGGAGAATCGGACGATGATTCGAGGAAAGGCACTTTCGGTTCCGTTTCTTACTGGGAAAAAACTTTAATCCTCTTTGGTGGTGTCCTTATGAACTGGCTAGTTGCCTTCATAATCCTAACCGTCCTTGCCTTCTTCGGACTCCCGACTCTCCTCGAGAACCAATTTTCCATCAAATCCGATGAACACATAAAAATCCTAGAATCCGTTTCCGTCGTTGATGTTATGGAAAACTCCCCCGCCGAAGCTGCTGGTTTCAAATCCGGAGACAAAATTATAGAAATCTACCCGTTCGACCCATCAGAATCCCGTTCGTCAAGCGAGTATTACGATCAAGAAACCGGAAAAAACCTCTGGCTCGTCCGCTCATCCGAAGATGTAATCAATTTCAACAACGAATACGCAAATAAAAATGTTTATTACAAAATCGAACGCGAAGAGAACGACTCGACAGAACAACACATCCTTGAAGCTAAACTCAATAACTCTGATTCCGATTATCTCCTCGGAATTACCATGGATTACGGGAGCTCCACAACAAGCTACACCTGGTCCGCTCCTATCGTCGCCGCCGGACTAACCGTCCAAATCACCGGAGAAACTTTTAAAGGTCTTTGGAGTTTGCTTGTCAACCTAATCACTGGCACGGCCCGTCAAGTGTCTAGCGATTCTTCCGTCCGAGAAGAGGGAAGAACCCAAATTTCCGAAGCCTCCGCAGGGGTCTCTGGAATTGTCGGTATTATCGGCGGCTATTTCCCCATCATCGTCAAATCCGGCCCCTCCACCGTCTTCCTCTTTATGGCCGTAATCTCTATTTCTCTCGCTTGCATGAACGTTTTACCAATTCCTGCCCTCGACGGCGGACGTTGGCTCATGATTACTCTCGCTCGCCTCCGCCATAAAAAACTCTCTAAAGAGCTTGAACAAAAAATCGTCGCCAAAGCTTTCATCTTCCTCCTTATCCTCATGGCTCTTATCACTGTCCTTGATATCATTCGTCTTTTCTAGGAAAACCACATGCAAAAAGAATCTCCAAAAGAATCAAAAACAAAACCAAAAACCGAACCGAAGAAAAAAACCAGAATATCTTTTAGACAAATATTAGTTATCCTCGCTCTCCCGATTTGGGCTGCCGCCATCATTCTTTTTTCTCAATATTTAATCGCCTACGCCCTTTACTTTCTTATCGGCTACGAACGTCTTTCCACGCCCGTCTGGACCACCCTCGCAAATGCCCTCGTCTACAGCTTATCCCTTTTTCTCATCATCTTCCTTCCTCACAAAATCCTCAAAAAATCTCTCCCCTCCCGCGAAGAGCTTGGACTTAAAAACCTTCCGACCTGGATTGACATCGGACTCGCAATCGCTGGTTTTATCATTTATTTCATTTTAGCAACCGTCCTTATTCAACTTTTCTCCATTTTTCCATTTTTCGACGCTAGCGAGGCCCAAGATGTCGGCTTCAACGTTCTAAACTCCGGTCTCGACCGCCTCGTAGCTTTCGTTGCCCTCGTTATCGTAGCACCTGTCTTTGAAGAAATCATCTTCCGTGGCTGGCTCTACGGAAAACTGCGCGACAAAATCCCTAAACGCTACTCTCTCGTTCTCTCCATCTTAATCACATCGTTAACTTTTGCCCTTCTCCACGGCCAATGGAATGTTGGTGTCAACGTCTTCGCAATGTCTATTGTCCTCTGTGCGTTACGAGAAATCACCGGCACAATCTATTCTGGAATCCTTCTTCACATCCTCAAAAACGGTATCGCCTTCGCACTCCTTTATATAGTCAATATCGGTTTTTAATGTTATAATTATCTTATGACAACTTTAGCCGACTATCGCAACGAACGCTTGCGCAAACTTGAAGAAATCAAAAACCTTGGCATAAATCCTTACCCCGCTAAATCCTTCCGTACAACCAAAATTGCCGAGATAACCGACAATTACGAGAAAAACGAAGGGAAGACCGTCACAATTGCCGGCCGCCTCCTCGCAATCCGGAGTTTCGGAAAACTTGCATTCCTTAAGGTACGCGATATTTCCGGCGAAGTCCAGATTTTCATGACTCAAAAAGACCTTGACGAAAGTTCCTCAAAACTCTTCAACACTAAACGACTAAAACTCCTCGACACAGGCGATTTTATCGAAGCAACCGGCAAAGTTGCTAAATCCTCAACCGGAGAAATTTCCGTCTTTTCCGATTATGTCCGTTTGCTCGGAAAAACTCTCCGTCCTTTCCCTGGACGAGACGGCTTCACCAACAAAGAAGAGCGCTATCGCCGCCGCTATGTCGATATGAGCGTTAATCCCGAGGTACGCGAACGCTTAATTCGCCGTAGTAAATTCTGGCAAGCCACGCGCGACTTCATGAACTCTCACGGCTTTATAGAAATCAACACCCCCGTCCTTGAGCATACAACCGGCGGCGCCGACGCCACTCCTTTTGTGACCCATATGGCTGCCCTCGATGAAGATTTTTACCTTCGTATCTCCCACGAACTCCCTCTTAAACGCCTTCTTGGTGGCGGCTTCGAGAAAGTCTACGACATCGGACCTCGCTTCCGCAACGAAGGCATTGACGATGAACATCTCCCCGAGCATATCGCTTTCGAGTCTTACGCTGCCTACGAAGATTACGAAGACGGTATGAACCTCTACGAAGAGATGATCAAATACGTCGCCAAAGAAACCTGGGGAACGCTAAAGTTTCACGTCTCTGGATTTGATATCGACCTAGATAACGGCGGAAAACCCTGGCCGAGAATTAAATACACCGACCTCCTCAAAGAAAAATACGATATCGATGTTTTTAACCCTAACCGCGAACAGCTAAAATCCATCCTTCTTGAAGATTTCTCCAACTCAAAAGACAAAAACGACCGCTCCGCGAAAAAAGCCCTCGACCATCTCTTCGAAACCGCTCCCGACGAACGCTTGATAGATTACGTTTGGAAAATCATCAGAAAATCCTCCGCCGGCCCGTTCTGGCTTATCGAAGAACCACTCTCCCTTTCTCCGCTTGCAAAAGTCTCCGAAGAGAACCCGCTCGTCACCCAACGTTTTCACCCCATCATCGCCGGAACAGAAATGGGAAACGGCTATTCCGAGCTAAACGACCCGCTCGACCAACTTAAACGGTTCGAGGAACAACAAGCCCTCCGCGATGCTGGCGATACCGAAGCCCAGATGCTCGATATGGATTTCGTAGAAATGCTCGAATATGGAATGCCGCCCGCCTGCGGATGGGGAAATTCCGAACGCAATTTCTGGCTTCTTGAAGGCGT
>JAFWKB010000007.1 GCA_017511405.1 Candidatus Saccharimonadota bacterium | reverse complement strand
CCACGACCGAAGATTACGATATAATAGAAGAAGCATGAACGACGCTCTAAAGGCAAAACTTAAAACCCTTCCGAGCTCTCCTGGAGTTTATTTCCACAAAAATAAAGCCGGGGAGATTATTTATGTTGGCAAGGCCGCCGTCCTTAAAAACCGCGTCCGCCAATATTTCCAAAAATCAAAAGACCGCGACCCGAAAACTGCTGCCCTTGTTGAAGAGATTTATATGACCGACTGGATTGTAGTCGATACTGAGATGGATGCGCTTTTCCTTGAAAGCGAAATGATAAAACGCTATATGCCGAAATGGAACATTCTTCTTCGTGACGATAAAACCGTTTCTTACGTCAGAATCGACAGCAAATCTGAAATCCCCTACGTCTCTATGACTCGCCAACCTCTCGGTGACAATGCTCGCTATATCGGCCCTTTCTATGCAAAAACTACCATAGCAACCGCTCTCCGAATTCTCCGCAAGATTTTTCCGTTTTATGATAAACCCTATACCGGCAAGAAAACTCTCGATACCGACCTCGGTCTTACTCCTGGAATCGAAATCGGAAAAACAACTCCGAAAGATTATCATAAAACTCTAAACAATCTTATTCGCTATCTTGAAGGTGACCGTCAAAAACTCCTTAAAGATCTTGAAGCCGAGATGAAACTTGAAGCTTCAAAAGGGAACTATGAACGCGCCGCCGAGCTCCGCAATGAGCTTTTTGGACTCAAGGGTCTTAAAAAGAAAATTGTTTTTTCCGACAAAGAATTTCTCGACATTTCTTCCGACCAAGCTCTCCGCGACCTCCAACGACTCCTTAATCTCGAAAAACCTCCTCGCCGAATCGAAGGTTATGACATTTCTCATCAATCCGGTCAAGATGTTGTCGCCTCTATGGTCGTCTTTACGAACGGCGTTTCTGATCGCTCCGAATATCGAAAGTTTAAACTTAAAAAACAACAAAATAACGACACTGCCTCTCTCCAGGAGGTCATTACCCGTCGCTTAAAGCACTCCAACTGGGATTTTCCCGACCTCATCGTTCTCGACGGCGGGATTCCTCAAGTCTCCGCAATTCTTCCTCTCCTTGCCGACAGAAATATCCCTGTTCTCGGCCGAGACAAGTCCGGCGACCATTCTAAATCCGCACCCGTCAAAATTATCACTCCGAATCTAGAAATCGTTAAGCTCTCTTCCGACTCTCATATCGCTCGCCTTATTGCCCGCATCGACGAAGAGGCTCATCGCTTCGCAATTACCTACCATACTCTCCTTAAGCGCAAGCGTCTCCTCAAATAAAAAACCTTGTATTTCTTCCTAAAATTATCTATAATAGAAACATTATGAATCTAGTTCCTATTTTTCAAACGGCAATTTTAGTTTCGGCTATCCTTGTTATCGTATTGATTTTGTTGCAACAACGTGGCGCTTCTCTCGGCGCTGGACTTGGTGGCTCTGGAGAACTTTATACGACTCGTCGTGGACTTGACAAATCTTTGTTTAATGTTACGATTGTTTTTACCGTCATCTTCGTTTTATCTATTTTGGGGCTTATTTTAATTCCTTCTTAATATGAAAAGACCATTTCGAAAGCGTGGGCAAACAGCATTAGAGCGACTTTCGCTGATTTCTGAGGAAGCCGCCGTTACTGGCGAGGAACACATTAAGGAAAATTTTCTCCGCCGACTTTCTCATATCGGCGACGTGCGCCTTTTTGTTATTGAATGGGCCTTGATTGTTATCGCTCTGTTTATGTTTGCTTTGACCCAAAGTTTTTGGTTTACCGATTCTTATACTGTTGCGGGCTATACTGAGGGCGGAACTTACACCGAGGCCACTCTTGGAAAAGTTAATACTTTAAATCCGCTTTTCGCTTCAACCAACAGTGAAAAAACTCTCTCAAAGCTCCTGTTTTTAAGCCTGACTGCTTCTGATGCTTCTGGGCACGTTGGCAATGTTCTCGCTCGCTCTGTCCGCTCCGACGAAAGCGGAAAAATCTGGACAGTCAAGCTTCGCGATAATTTACTTTGGTCAGACGGAGTTCCTTTGACGAATGAAGACGTCATCTTTACGGCCAACTTAATCAAGAACCCTAACGTCGTCTCGAACTATTCCTCGAATTTAAACCGCGTTCTTGTTCGCGAAAATGAAAACGGCGAAATTATCTTTGAGCTCCCTGCCGTCTATACTGAATTCGCTTCCGCTCTTGATTTTCCGATTCTTCCCAAGCATATTCTCGAGGGAACTGATCCGGCAACCCTTCTTGAGTCTAATTTCTCCTCTAATCCAATTAGCTCCGGGCCTTTCGCCTACAACGCATCCCAAGCCGTTGGTTCAACTGGAGAATCCGTAGTCTATCTCGTTGCTAACGAAAACTATTATCGTGGCCGTTCTAAAATCAATAACTTTGTTGTTCATGCCTATCTAGAAACTGATGACATTAAAAACGCAATTAAAGCTGGCGCCGTTTCCGCGACCGCCGATCTTCTCCCGACCGATTCTAACGAGGTCGCTTCTAAAACCATCTACGAAAAACAAACCGCAATCAACTCCGGCGTTTTTCTCTTTATGAATACAAAAAGTGGTACTCTTAAGAACAAAAACACTAGAAAAGCTATCCAAGAGGGAATTGACGTCGGAGAAATCCGTACCCTCATCGGCGACGAGCTTGCTCTTGACTACCCAATCCTAAATTCCCAACTCCAACTCGACACTTGGCCTGAGCTTCCTGCTCTCAATGTTGAATCTGCTAAAAATGCCGTTTCCTCCCTCGATGAAAAGACTATCAACCTCGTCACAATCAATACTGGCTATTTCCCAAGTATCGCCGAAGATGTCGCTGGCCAACTTGAAGCTCTCGGTTTTACAGTCAACAAACAATTCTTTGATCCTGGCCAAGAGTTTATCGTCAACATTATTGCTAACCGCGCCTACGACATGCTGATTTATGAGGTTGAGCTCGGCGCAAATCCTGACCTCCTCGTCTATTATCACTCTTCTCAAGCTTCTCAATCCGGTCTTAACCTTTCTAACTACAACAGCTCCGTTGCTGATGATTTGATTCTATCTGCGCGTGAATCTTCTGACGAGGAAACTAAAAAAGCCAAATACGAAACCTTCCTCAGGCGTTGGGTTGAAGATGCTCCGGCAATCGGTCTTTTCCAGGTCAATATGAGCTACTATTTCGACAAAAACGTGAAAACCTTTTCCGAAGACCTCTCCCTTGTCGTTCCAACAGATCGGTTTGTTGATGTAAAATATTGGGGTGTCGAAAAAGAAACTAAAAATCGCACCCCTTAACGACTATCAAAAATCATCAAAAACAGCAACAAAAAATTACGCAATATTCGCGTAATTTGTCAATGGTGCGCCCGACTAGACTCGAACTAGCACAGCACTAAAATGGCCACTACCACCTCAAGGTAGCGTGTCTACCAATTCCACCACGGGCGCAAATTTTAAAAGTACCCTCATATTATACCACAGTTTTCCTAAATTGCGCAACAAAAATCTTCTGGACTTAAGCTTATTATGTGTATATAATAAAAACAGGAGAGAGTGTGTTAGAGTTAAATAGAATTAAAAAGGTCTATTCTATTGGAGGTTTCCATCAGAACGCCCTTAATTCTGTTACCCTTAAGTTTCCTGAATCTGGCTTCGTTTCCATTCTTGGTCCTTCTGGCTCTGGAAAGACCACTCTTCTTAACATTATTGGTGGTCTCGACCACTACACTTCTGGCGACTTAATAATTGACGGAATCTCCACAAAGAACTTTCACGATTCCGACTGGGACTCCTATCGTAATCACCGTATTGGCTTTGTCTTCCAAAGCTATAATTTAATCTCGCACCAAACCGTTCTTTCTAATGTCCGTCTTGCGTTAACTCTTTCCGGGATTTCCAAAACCGAAGGAACTCGTCGTGCCAAACAGGCTCTAGAAAAAGTCGGACTCAAAGAGCATATCTATAAACGCCCCGCCCAACTTTCCGGGGGCCAGATGCAGCGCGTTGCAATTGCTCGTGCTCTCGTTAATAATCCTGATATTCTTCTTGCTGACGAGCCAACCGGCGCTCTTGATTCAGAAACCTCTGTTCAAGTTATGGATATTTTGAAGGAGATTTCCAAAGAAAAACTCGTCATCATGGTTACTCATAACCCTGATCTTGCCAAAGAGTACTCTACTCGCATTATCAACCTCAAAGATGGCAATATTATCTCCGACAAAACAGTTTCTCACCGAAAAACTTCAAAAATCGATTCTTCTTCGTTCGCCGAAAAGAAAAAGGAAAAATCCAAAAAGACCAAAATGTCTTTTCTCACGGCTCTTTCTCTTTCGTTTAATAATTTGCTCACAAAAAAGGGAAGAACAATTCTCGTAGCGGTTGCTGGAAGTATAGGAATAATTGGTATCGCCTTAATTCTTGCCGTTTCTACCGGTTTCCAAGATTATGTCGATTCTATTCAAGAGGACGCACTTTCATCTTATCCTCTAACGATAACAGAAGAATCCTTTTCTCTAAGTTCACTCTTTACGACATATGCGGCGGACGGAGAAAATGTTACCGATTATGAAAAACGTAGCGAGCTCGGAAAAGATATTGCCGAGTCTCAAATCTTAACTTCGATTCTTAAATCTGTCGCCACTAACGACCTCAAAAGTTTCGACGCTTATTACAAGGCGCATGCAAGCTCCCTTAAAAACGATGTCTCCTCAGTTACCTATGGCTATTCAATCGATCCAAATATCTATACCATTGACGCCGCGAAAAAAATTGCCAAACTAAACCCTTCCGATATCTTTTCTTCTCTCCTTGGAGATAACTCTATGCTTTCGAGTTACTCTTCCTTTTCTTCAATTTTTTCTCAAATCACTTCCGATAGAGAAACTCTAAATTCTCAATATAAAATGCTTGCCGGTCGTTGGCCAGAAAAATATGATGAGATTATCATTAACCTTGGCAACGAAGGCGAAATTTCCGATGTACTCGCCTATGAACTCGGTCTCAAAGATACCGCAGAGCTCTCCACGTTAGTCACGAAACTTATGTCTGGAGAAGCTGTCGACGTAACCTCTGAGCCTGTTTATATTGATTATGAAGATTTACTCAATCTTGATTTGCGTTTAATTCTTCCGGCCGACCTCTACGAATATAATTCTAAATATGACGTATATGAAGACATGTCGAACGATAAATCGTTTTTAGAAAACGTTTATAAGAACAAATCCACAAAGCTCAAAGTGGTTGGCGTTATTACAGTAAAAGACGGCGTAACTACCGAAGCCCTTACTCAAGGCGTAAACTATACTTCCGAGCTAGTCAATTACATTATCGACTCCTCGGCTAAAACTGAAATCGTCAAAAAACAGCTCGAAAATCCCGAAATAGATGTTTTCTCAAATGTTCGTTTTGATCAGGAAGATGAAAAGTTCGGCTATAGTTTTTCCGATTTAGTTTCCGTTGACGAGGCTAAACTTTCTGAAGCTTTCAATATCAATTTTGACGAGTCTACCGTTTCTGGCATTGTCGCCCCTAAAATGAGCGAAATCGCGGATTCAATCAACGTTGATACGACTCCTGCGCTTGATGATTTAAAGTCTACGATCGAATCATTTATAGACGGAATCTATAATAACCTTAATGAAACCTATAAAAAATCCGATTCGGAAAAACTCACCGAGGATTTCCTTAACACTTTTGACGCCGGAGAGCGGCTTTCTTACCTCGAAGAAACTTACAAAATCCCGAAAGACAATTTCAAATCTGTTTTCTCCGGAATTTTAAAATCTTTCCTTGAGGCCTACGCGACGACGTATTATACAATCGACCCGAGCTTAACCGAGGATCCTTCCGACCCTGTCGCAAGGAAAAATGATTTTCTCTTCACTAGCATTAAACAGGGAATCGTCTCTAGCGCCGAACTTGAAGCAACCCTGTCGGAGTTTGCCAAAATGATGACCGATGTCAAAATCAAAACTGAGGTTATGACGGAAGTGACTGGGCTTGTTGCGGATATGACAACCGCTTTCGCAAAAAGCATTAATATCGACCCAGATGCAATCACATCTGCCTTTAAACTAAATTTTTCCGAAGATGAGCTTATGCGTGTCGTCTCCGCAATGATGAGCAATAATAAAAAGACGCAAAAATCAAATCTTATCAGTCTCGGCTATCAAGATATCGATTCTCCGACCTATATTTCCTATTATTTTTCAAGCTTCGAAGGGAAAGATAATTTCCTCAAGTTTATCAAAGACTATAACAACAAAGTTGACAAGGAAAAACAGATAAACTATAGCGACGTAACCGGTGTACTCATGTCGAGCGTCAAAACCATTGTTAATGCTGTTTCTTATGTCCTAATCGCCTTTGTATCTATTTCACTCATCGTCTCAAGCATCATGATTGGCGTAATTACTTATATCTCGGTTTATGAACGTACTAAAGAAATTGGAATTCTTCGCGCGATTGGCGCTTCTAAACATAATATTTCTAGCATCTTTAATGCGGAAACATTCATTATTGGTTTTCTGTCTGGCCTTTTTGGAATTGGCTTCTCTTACATAACTATCCCAATTATCAATGCGGTCATACATCATCTTACGAATAATCTTCCACTCTCCGCTTTTTTGGCGCCATCGTCCGCAGTTATCCTAGTAGTTCTCAGTATATTCCTAACTCTAATAGGTGGTCTTATTCCTGCTAAAGCCGCCTCGAGAAAAGACCCTGTCGAAGCTTTACGAACGGAATAAAATAGTATATATAATATAATATTTTTGAAATTTGCAAGTTGCAAAAACTGTAAAACATGATAAAACTATTTCCAATAGAGACAAAAATAAAAGTAACGACAAAAATTGCCAAAAGCGTATTGACTTAACAAAATAAGTTCGCTAAAATAGACACAGAACTAAAACGAGGTGAATAATTAAATGCTAAAGTCTGCAAGACTAGTAATATGTTCTAGCGTGCTACTCGGAGCGTCACTTGTGGCTCTCCCTCAAGCTTCCTTTGCCGACAGGGCCTTAGTTCAAAGCTCCGTAAATGTTGCTGCTACTGTTGACGGCTTGCTAGGCTTCACCGCTACTAATCACGAAATCGATACAGGTGTCACCACCTACGATTCTTCGACTAATACTTATTCCGGTACTTTCTCGCTCATGGGCTCGACTAATCAATTTGGGATAACGACCTATGAAGTTATTTGCAATTATCTTTCCAGCACAACTTATGCCGGTGACTGTTCGAATGGTTGGACCGTTTCTGCTGTTTCTACGAACGTATCCGGTGGCTACGCTACAATGAACCCGAGCGACCCGAACAATAATTTCAAGATTAAGTCTGACGCCACCAATGCACTTTCTGGAACATCCGCTAACTGGCTCATGAAAATCGTTCCTATCTCTAAAACCGTGAGCGGTTCCACTTTTGCTCCTACTGCAACGGCCCTTGGGTATAGTGATTTTAATAACGTTCCTGCCACAGATACAAACGTTGTTTCTGGTAATACCTTCCGCACCATTAGCGGCGATAGCACTTATATCGGGGCTGAGAGTTTCAAAGTTCAATACGGTTTCACTGCTGGTATGGACGCAGTTGCCGGAACTTATTCTGGCGAAGTTACCTATACTCTCCATGTAAACACAAACTAAAATGACTCAAAATCTCTCCCTTGCTATTTCTCCCGGAATTCAAGATATTGAACTCAAAAAAGGCGAAACTTACGAGGGGAGTTTTTTTGTTTTAACCACCGATACTGAAAATGGCATAGATTATGAAATTAGCGTTGCGCCGTTAAGTTTCGAGAACGATACATATGAAATCTATTTTGACTATCCGCTCGATTATAATCAAATTACAAAATGGATTGAAATTGAAAACCCTATCGGGACCGTCACTAGCGACGAAAAGCAAGAAATAAAATATCATATCAATGTTCCAGAGGATGCTCCGAACGGAAGTCAGTACGCAGCCTTTCTTGTCAAACAAAAGGCACCAGAGAATCAAGAACAGCAGATTGGCGTTTCCGTAATCAATAATAGTCAAATCGCAATGCTTCTCTATTCTAGCGTAGAAGGAGAAACCCGCAAAGAAGGGAAAATCCTAGAAAACACGGTCAAACCATTTTTTCTGAATTCTCCCATCAATGTTTCCTCTGCGGTCGAGAACACTGGCAATGTCCATGCGCCGGCAACCTTCGTTCTCAAAGTTTTTCCGTTATTATCTGACCAGGAGGTCTACACTAATGAAGAAAATCCCGATACGAGCCTCATCATTCCTGGAACTACCCATTATTCTGAGCGCTCGTGGCAAGAAACTCCTAAACTCGGAGTTTATAAAGTTGTTCAGGAAATAAGATTTGTAGACCACGTTGATACAAAAGAACAAATCACTCTTGTTTGCCCTGTTTGGTTTATGGTGCTCGTAATCTTCTTTTTTACCTCGATAGTTGTTTACATCGTAGAGAGCATTCATCAGAATAAAAAAACGAAAAAAGTAAAAAAGTCTTAAAAAGTATTGACTTTTGAAAACCATAAGCGTAAAATTAAAAGTACAAAAGGTCATAAATAAATATAAATACAAAACCTAACAAAAAAAGGAAAATAAAATGGTTAAAACAAAAAATATTGTTGCTGCTCTTGGTGTCGTAGCTGGAATTGGTTCCGCTGCTCTTCCGTTAACCACTTTCGCTGATGTGACTAACCCACAAAGCAATACTCAAGTTATCCGCGCAACTGTCGAAAATACCTTTCAGCTTAGTGTTACTCCAAACGTTACCCTCACCAAAACTGACATTTCTCAAACTCTCGCCGTCAACAAAGACAATGAAAACACCGATCTTGAACACGTAGTTGAGGTTAAAGGAAACGCTTATAGTGGCTATACTCTCACTATGGGTTCGAACAATGCATATGATAGCCTTCGCTATGTTGCTGATTCTAGCAAAGAGTTCGGTGCTGCTGCTCGCTACGACGACGATGTCAATATCCCTGCTAGCACGAGCGTCCAACACGGAACTTCTTCTTGGGCCTACAGAACATCAACAACCCCAGCATCCGATCAAAGCGCAAGCATCAAAGGTGACTATAGTTCAGCATCTTGGACTAAGGTAAAAGCTAATAGCGCTACTGCTGACACCCTCTTGTCTCAAGGAAGCTCAGTTCACGCTGCATTTGATGATAAGGTTTACGTAAACTTCGGTATCGCAACTTCCGAAACTCAACCAGCTGGTGTTTACGAAGGTGAAGTTATCTACACCGCTACGGCTTCATTCTAATCTAGTATAGAATAAAAAACAACCGCAAAAAACGCGGTTGTTTTTTTATTCATTCTCATTTATAATATAGAAAGCAAAAGTTTAGGAGGTAATGTGCTAAAACGACATCAAAAGCTTAGTTTGTTTGGATTATTAATCTGTTCTTTTTTTGCTTTCTGGGGGACTAATTCTGTCTTCGCCGAAGAAAAAACTGGCATCCATCTTCAAATGGCGCCTTCAATTCAAGACATGGAACTTGATCCTGGAGCTGTCTATGAAAATAACTTTACAATTACCAATAACGGTTCGAGTACGCTCGAATACAAAATAAATATAAACCCATATTCAGTTAACGATATAGATTATGCTCCGATTTATAGTGTAAAAAACGCATACACTCAAATTACCGACTGGATTACAATTGAATCTGGGCAAGAAGAAGGTACTCTCGAGCCTAATCATTCTGAAATTATCAACTATACAATTACTGTTCCGAAAGATGTTCCTGGCGGCGGTCAATATGCGGTTATTTTTGCTGAGGCTAAAGACATATCAAACGGCGATTCGATTCAAGATTCTGCTCGTATCGGTCTCATTATTTCCGCACGAGTTTCTGGAGATACTCGTATTTCCGGAGAGATTAAAGATATTAAAGCTCCTAAGTTTCTCCTTAACCCGCCGGTTTCTGCCTCGGCAGTCTTTACGAACAATGGCAACATTGATATGTCTGCAAGAATGTCTCTGAAAATTGAGAATTATTTCTCTGGTCAAGTTATTTATGACGGTACGAGCGATCCAGTTGAGAAAAAGCTTCTCCCGAACACAGAAAGGGAATTATCAGTTTCTTGGAATAATGTTCCGAGACTCGGAGTTTTAAGAGCGACACTCGTAACTGAGCTTCCCGAGGCTAATGACGCTAACACGAAGGTTTATACAATTATCGTCTGCCCAATCTGGTTCATCGCAATTATCGCCTTAATTTTCATCGCTATCATATTTAGGATAATTTCTGGCAAGAATGAAAATCGCCATACGCGTAACAACTCCAAAAACAATCAAGGAAGTTCAGAAAAGTTTAATATCCAAGGTTAATTTTCATGAAACAGCCAAAGACCATACTTAAAATACTCATTCTGCTTTTATTCTCACTTATAATTTTTCGTCCATCTCCAGTTAAAGCCGCCGGCGCAGTCATGAAAATTTCTCCCGTTGCTACCGAAGTCTATATTAAAGCGGGCAAAGCTCAAAACTACCAGTTTACATTAGAAAACACCGGCGATGAAGATTTTTCTTTTAAACTCTATACTGGCCCATACAATGTCACTAACGAAAACTACGATGCCGACTTGTCTTCAGAGACGAGTTACAACCAGATTCAAAGATGGATCACCTTCCAAGATGATTCGGGCTCATTCGTCAGAGAGCCAACCTTGTCGCTTAAAGCTGGCGAAAAACGTAATATTATCTATCGTGTCAGTGTGCCTGAAGGCTTTCCCGAAGGTGGTCAGTACTGTGTGATTTATGCTGAAAGTGTCTCAGACGGCGATTCTGGAAACGACAATTTGTCGGTTGGCCTCGACTCTCACTCAAGGGTCAGTCTTATTATTCTTGGCCATGGTCACGGGAATACCGAGAATATAGCAGAAATTACTGATTTTTCCCTCACTAAGTTTTTCACTATGGGGAACATTGAAGCCGATACTAAAGTAAAAAATAGCGGAAATACTGATTTTCTTACGTCTTATCAGCTCGAAGTCAAAACGCTTTTTGGAAAAACTATCTATTCTTACAAAGATAATTTTGCAGTTCTTCCAGAGACCGAAAGAAAATTTAAAACAAGTTGGGGAGATACGCCGCTTTTCGGAATTTATCGCGTAAAATTTAGTGTCGAGGCGCTCGACGTCACTAGGGAAGGCACTAGTATAGTTATGATAATGCCAGCCTTCATGATAATAATTGTGCTTTTCCTATTGACAAGCATAATCGTTTGGACTATAATGCTAATAAGGAAACGTAAAGAACGTTCGTCGAGACTCGTTGTGTAGAGAGAGTCTCTAAAGAACAACTGCGAATCCAAACAAAAACTAAAAATAAAAAAGCGAGTGTAGAGTTATGTCAAAAACAAGAAAAAAGCTTTTTGGCGCTGTATGTCTAGCTATTGTCGCCGTTATGACAACAGTTGCCATTTTTCTGCCAGAAAAAGCTTCTGCGCAGTCTGACGCCCATACGGACGTTATTAGGGTTACGGTCTATGACCAATATCCAGCAATCAAATTTACATCGCCGGGAGATTCTCACGTCCAGGCGTCGCCATTTTTCAAATTTAAATTTGATTACGAAAACTCAAGCAACATTAAGTTAACGCTAAAATACTACGCCGAAGATTCAGACACTGGCGAGGTAATACTCAAAGAAATTCCACTTGAAGAAGTTATCCCGCCTGATCTTGATCCAACTTTTGATTATGCTTCGGGAACCCAAGAATATGATATCGATCTCGCAATTTGTAAAATCAAATTTAACGAAACTCAATATGATATTCCAAATTGTGTAGCTACTCGAACTACTAGCCCAATGTTATTTGGTGGATTCTTTGCCCCTATCGATAATGAAAAACTAGTTTACAATCACTACTGGCTTCTCGCCGAAAGCTATAGTCCAGTTGGCTATGCAACTGACGAAATCGAATTCTACTATGTCCCAGCTTATTTAGTTCAAACCGGCGCCGATGAAGTAAATGGCGATCCTGAAATCGACGTATATTACGATCAAGATGTCGCTAAACTCGGATTAGAAATATACGACAAGAACGGTAAACTCCTATCGAAAGAACCGATTATTCTAGAAAACGAAGATCAAGAAGGATATGCCGAGGGTAAGCAATCGCTTACATTGCCATTTGGAGCAATGGGGCTAGCGAGCGGCGATTACTACGTTAAAATACTCGCTTATGATCTCGACGGAGAAATCATGGAATCGCCTTACGACACATTCAAAGTTACTTACGCTCAACCAAGTACTCCTGATGTGCCGGATACGGGTGGATTCCTCGGAAATCTCAACATAACTAAGAGCGATTATGTTATAACGGGAATCATTGTCTTTACGGCCGCTGTAATCATAGGATTCGTAGTTATTAGCCACAACAAGAAAAAAGACTATCGCAAGAATTATCGAAATCGACGTTAGAACTGATTAAATAAAAACGGGCACCATTATAACTGCGAGGGTGCCCGTTTTGCTTTAAAGTTTAGGCTTGCTTACTTTGAGAAAGTGTGCTAATATAACAACTAGGCCTACGGACTCTTAGCTCAGTTGGCTAGAGCGTTTCTTTGACGTAGAAAAGGTCAGAGGTTCGAGTCCTCTAGAGTCCACCATTTAAAATTTCTGGGCCGGTAGCTCAGTTCTGTCCGAGGCGCTTGACGCCGAGAAAATTGATACAGAGCAAGTGCTCCAGGAAAATTCATACAGACCGGAAGCCTAGTTTGCTCCGGGAAGCCCGTTATGGGCCGGTAGCTCAGTTGGTTAGAGCACGGGCCTTTTAAGCCCGGTGTCGAGAGTTCGAGCCTCTCCCGGCTCACCAGAATCATAAAAAATCCCCGAAGGGGAATTTTTTATTGTCAGGTTTTTCTTTTCAAAAGACCTCACATCATATATAATATATATATGCTTGCAAACATTGCAAAACTTAGTTTGGCTTTAAT
>JAFWKB010000047.1 GCA_017511405.1 Candidatus Saccharimonadota bacterium | reverse complement strand
TTTTGCCCGCACTCAAAAACACGATTATAAACTTGCTCCTGTTACTATTTTTTCCGGCGGGCAGGGGAAGAACGAACCAATTTCCGAAGCCAAATCGATGCAGAATTACTCGTTCTCTAAGCGTTATAAAGAAAAAACAATTCTAGAAGATAAGTCAAAAACCACCCGCCAAAATTTCCTTTTCTCTAAACAGTTTATTAAAGATGATAGCAAAGTCGCCTTCGCGACTACTGATTTTCATGTCTTTCGTTCTGGTGTGATAGCCTCAAAAAGCGGATATAGAAATATCGAAAGTATTAGCGCTAAATCTCCATGGTATTTTTATAATAATGCCCTAATTCGCGAATTCGTCGCCAACATATATTCCGAGAGGAAAATGCATCTCTTCAACATTCTCCTCATCAATACAGTCTCTATGTCGTTAATAATTTTAAGTTATGTTTTTCATATAATGTAAGAAAGGAGTTTATGAACGTTTTAGAATATGCTAAGGGCGTAGAAAGATTAGTGAATCCGATGGAGGTCGGAAAGGTTCACTATCTCCAAACGAAGCTTGCGCGTCTCCCCGTTTGGATTCAGAAAAAACTTGTCACGAGCACAACTAAAAAAGCCGACAAAATGCCTTTCGTTGTCGAGCCTTATTGTACTTTTCTTTTCTACGAGTTAAAAAATCCTTCAAAAATCCAAAAATATTTGCCCGAAGGTTTTATTCCTGCCAAATCTGCTATTTTCGAAGGAGACCGAGAGAAGTTTTACGGAATCGTTACCATGTTTCGCGTTCATACTAGCGTCTTTTGGGGTTCAAGAGCCGAGCTCTATCTTGTTGCGGAAAATGCTAAAACTGGCCTCTTGTCTTGGATTATCATGGACTATTTAAGCGACACAATTTCTTATGACGATAAACACGGCCTAAAATCTCCCGACGTAAAACAATCCGTAATGACTACGACTTGTGAAGGCGAATTCCTTTGCGATATGAAAACTTTGGACAAGAAAAAGTTTATCAACTGCGAAATTGATTTAACTAACACGAAAATGAAGCCCCTAAACAAGCGTCTTTGGATTGAAGGAAACACCTCAATCGCCTATGGTAGACTTGCCGGCGAAGCGGACGGAAGTCTTTTCTCACTTACTTTCTTTCCCGAAGAAATGAAACAAGCTTTAGAAATTCCACTTTCTAAAGTTCGCCTCGCTAAAATTAGTGACAATGCCGATATTGGAGGCGTTTTGGAACGTGCCGTAAGTTTTCCTTTTGCTCAACATATGCTAAGTGATAGCCCTGGCCAAAGAACTCATTACGGCAGCGAAGCTAAACTTCGCGCCGCCGCAAAAGCCGTCGATTTTTCCAAGATAAAAACTTTGTAGTGTAAACGATAATAAATAAAGGAGTTTTATGACTAAGTCAAAAGTATATTTCACTAAAGAAATCACCCCCGAAAGTTTAATCAAAATCTATCAAGCGTTAAATGTAAAGTTGCCCGGTAAAGTCGGTGTCAAAGTTTCTACTGGCGAAGCTGGCGCTAAGGGTTATCTCAAAGCTGATTTGATTGGCCCATTTGTCAAAAGTCTAAACGGCACTGTTGTCGAATGTAATACTGCCTATGACGGTAAAAGAAATACCGTCGAAGACCACCTAAAAGTCGCTGAAGAACATGGTTTTACAAGTTTCGCGGACGTTGATATCTTGGATTCGGACGGCGAGTTTAAAATTCCGTTCGAAAAAGGGAAATATTTAAAATACGATCTCGTCGGTACACATATCGACAACTACGATTCGTTTGTTAATCTCGCTCACGGCAAAGGTCACGTGATGGGTGGGTTCGGCGCTAACCTAAAAAATCAATCTATCGGCTTCGCTTCGAGAAACGGAAAAGCTTATATCCACTCCGCCGGGAAAACCGAGAATCCTAATGTTGTCTGGCATGATTTACCGGAACAAATTGAGTTTATTCATTCCATGGC
>JAFWKB010000046.1 GCA_017511405.1 Candidatus Saccharimonadota bacterium | reverse complement strand
TCTCGTCGAAAAGGACATTTTGGTCAGAAATATGGTTTCGAACCTCGAAATTGATGCACAAAAAAGGGTGATTTACAGATATAAATCACCATTTAATTTCATCTTCGAACCTGAGTTTTCCACAGGTTCCCCTGTTGGTGATCCGGGAGGGACTCGAACCCTCGACACCAAGCTTAAGAGGCTCGTGCTCTAACCAGCTGAGCTACCGGACCGACCTCCCGTATTATACTACATATTCTCAAAAAAATCCACCCCGTTAGAGTCTCAATGCGAATTTTAACGCAATTTATTTAAATATATAATATTCTGCTCATACTTGCAAATAATGAAAATCATTGCTAATCTTTAAAAAGAAAGGAGGAAAATGATACCATATCATTACAGAAAAGTGTTTAACAATCCGCTCGATTTGAAATTTGCTTCCAAATTGATAGCGTACACTATCTATGACGCCGAGCCAGAATTTTCGCCAGTCATCTGGCAAGACGCATCAATATATATACGCGCTAAAAAACGCGGAGTATATTCTCTAACCAAGGAACAAGCCGAGAAAGGCGAACTGGCTCTTATAGGGTACAAGGTTAAGCTCCTTGGAGAGAAATTGGGTAAGGTGGGAATTGTCGAGCTCTTAAACGAGCTATTCAGTTACAAAAATAGAGAAATAGTCCATAAATCAATCGATAAAATCATTGAAGAAAAGCTTCATGCCCCAATTATTGACTTGTTAACTGTTCAGGAAAAACGAATCGTCACTAAAGATGATTTGAAGGACTTCAACAGTCTCTTTGTTTACCCGACCTGGTTAGAATTTGACGATGAGGCGCGAGCAGAAATCCATAAAAGAATCATGAATAACGAACTCTCTGACGAGCAAATTAGTTATTATCTCGGATCGAGTGAAGAGCACGAACATTACGTTGAGCTATATCCTGTCGTAAAACATATCCTAAAAACCACAAACAATCCTCAAACATTCTGGACAGCCGGAGACGTTCTAAATTTGATTTGGATTGCTGTTCCTGAAGAGTTAAACGAATGGTTCAAAGATGAGGTCTTTTCAATCTTCTGGCCGCGAGTTAATAGTACTTGGGCTATTGTAAATACAGAATTAATAATTCACGGCGACAATACTGCTATTTTGAGGGATTCTATCGGATGGCTAAAGAGTCTTGACGATTTATCGGATAGATTACCTGAACTAAAAAAGCTCGGATTCACGGAAGAAGACCTCAATATCGGTGATTTCGAAGGTCGCTCAGCGCGGTTTGCTGATGAGCTGGAAGAAAAAGTTACAAAATCCACGCTTCTTGATAGCGATTTGCTCAATCAATACTGCATTTTGGTTGATCAAGCAAGAAACGAGAAGGATTTGAAACGCCTATATATCATTTCTGACAAGATGCTCAAACTCCTTCAAGAACCAGATTTAAAGAAAACAATTGAAATTTCTTTGTTTATCAAACAGGGAAATGCTATCGCTAAAAAGCATGTTGAAGATTTCTTGCGAGAGCGTGAGGATATTAGAAAAAACATAATGTCTTCTTGTCAAAAATCTTAAAATTTGCTATCAATAAACCATGACTACAACGTATCATAATCCGCTCTATCCCTCCGATGAAGAAGCTGATGATCTTGAGGTTGCCGCAAGAGAAGCAGAATTTATTGACGATACCGAAAAAATGCTTAAAAAGCATAAGTCGAAGCGAAAAGGCTTCGATACTGACGACTTTGACGATGATGACTTTGCTGACAATGAAGATTTTTGATATTTTTTTAAAGCCGACTAAATTTTCCATTAAAACCTCTTTCGTTAGTTAAATTTGCCAAAAACAATCTTTTCTGATATAATACTTATGTAACTTTTTGTTGACAACAAAAGTTTGTTCCTTGAAAGGAGTTTAATAATGGAAAAAAGAGTCTATGAGAATTCAAAGTTTTTCCGTCAGTTGCTCCCGCCGATGTCTCCTTGGTCGTACGGTTGGATGAGAACCGCGCACCTTGAGAATCGCGACGCCGGATTGGTGCCAAATCCTTCAGAAAGGGAACTTACCATTCTGAAAAACCTGATAATTGAGTCACATGCATCCGACATCATTCTTGAAGACGCTGATCTTTTCAACAAAACAGTCGAAGGAGCTATCAACCTCGTCCGCAATAACCCGGCCCTCTATGATTTTCTCATGGAGACCGATTCCGCTGCGGCCTATGCTATGGAACAGATTACGGGTCTTAAAGTGGCCAAGAAGGCAATTTACGAATCTGATTTCTTCATACCCTGGCGCGTTAATTCAGTTCCACGTGCGGAATGTCTTGAGTTTGCTTATGGAATTGCTCGCGATTTTACCGGAAAAATGAGAAAAATTCCCAAGATTGATATCTCATTCTATCTCAGCATGGCCGACCCGATGTTTGGTTCCATCGTTGATCGCGGAGAAAAAACCGTCGAATGGCTCAATCGTGAGAAGCCGGAAAGAATCGTTTTTGCTCCAGCTGGTATGATTCCAGAGCTTCGTCATTTTGGTTTCACTCCAGATGCTGACCAGAAGATTCTCTTGGTAGATAAAGATGTTACCATTAACTACGGAAAGCTTCTTGCGGATTTGCCGTTCAGAAAAAACAACTTTTCATACATCTATACCGACATCGCTGATTTGCTCAAGAATATATGGCCGGCAATCATCGGAACAAATGCTTTCGTCATGGTTGGTTTTGCAACCTACATCTGGGATACTGCCTTGGAGAATATTTTATTATCTCTCAGGCGGCTCATGAATCCGAACGGTTTCCTGATTATGGATGTAAATGCGACGCATTTCGTCTTAGAACGCAACAAGGCTGTCTCTTTCTATCTCCCCATGAAAACCTTCGCCACCCTCGAAGAAGCAACGGAATCTCTCTTCAAGAAGCTGCAGGCCGCAGGCATTCCTACGAAAAACGTAGAATCCGCGACCTTCACAGACGTCAACGGCCTTCCGACCTCCTTCCATTTCTTAATTCCAATGTCTTAATTTTAACAAACCCTCTGAGTCTCAGAGGGTTTTTACTTGTTTAATATTTTTTCTTATGCTAAACTAAAAACAGAAAAGGAGGCTTATGCAGCTAATTAAAATTCTACTCATCGCCGTTTCTTTCTTAGCAGCTCTTTCTGGAATTGCTGCTTTTTTTGGAAGCAAGAAAGATTCGCGTCTCCATATGTTCATGTTTCTCCTGACGGCCTTCGGCGTTTTTGCTTGGGTACTTTCAATCATGATTTTCTTGACCGTTTCTCCCGACGCTTACGAAAAAGCTCGAATCGCCGTTTTTGGCATTTATATCTCCGGTCTTGCTCTTAATATCTTTGCCGCCGCTTACGCTGGTTGGGGTTATAAAGCCGGCTACATTATTACGGGCATCATTACGCTAATTACTATCGTTATGTCCGCCATCTTGATTCATGACCCAGGTGTTCTCTATTCCGATATTGTTCTTTCTTCAGAAGGGAATTCCGTTGTTCTCCGCTCTGATTTCTGGTATTACAGCGCCTACTCCCTTATTCTCGGTCTAGAAAACGTCGCAATTGTCCTCCTTCTCCTCTATCGAATTCGCCACGCTTCTTCTCCCGCCGTCAAAAAAGGTTGGCTTGTCTTTCTTGTTGGTCTCATCATCGGCGGGATTGGCGCCGGAATCTTCGACGTAATGCTTCCCCCGACTCGTTACGATTTAATTTGGATTGGTCCGCTTCTTCTCTCTGCTGACTTAATTGCTCATTATTATGCCGTCCTTCGTTATCACGTCATCGCCCTTTCTAATTCTTGGCTTAAAAAACTTTCTTATATCGTTCTAGCTTCCCTCGCTACAATTATCTATTTCGCTCTTTTCTTCGTTGTCTTTTCTGCCCTCTTCAAAGTTTCCAATCCGACTTCCGAAGTGATCCTCCTCAACTTTATCATGGTCGTTCTCGGTGTTCTTATGACTCCGACTATTATCGAAATCAATTCTTTCTTCCAATCCCTCTCTTCCTTGCGCGAAATTAACCTAACCTACATAGTGGGTAAGCTCGACCGCCTTGTCGGTACTGATGCAAACCTCTCTGAGGTATGTTCCTTCCTTTCCGATCATCTTCATACTCAATATATCGGCATTATTGTGGGAAACAAGCTTTTCGAATCTTCCGCCTCCGGAATCACTGCTGAAGATATTGAACTTCTTACTAAACTCGAATCCCCCTCGCGCTCACTTTGGATTACTAAAGACAAAAAGTTTTTTGAAAGACTCAGCTTGACTGACATTGCCGAGCTCCGTACTCCCGAAGGTGAAGTTATCGGAAAAATCCTTTTTGGAAAGCCCCTCGCTCGCGCCGATCTTAAAAAACTCGACCTCGCCCGAATCGACACGGTGGTCACCCTGGTTGCCTTGATCGTAAGCTCAAGGAAACGCCGCAAACACTAGATTGTGTTATAATTAAAGAATGAATATTCGTGAAAATGTCAAACTTTCCGAGCTCACCACGATGCGTCTCGGTGGGCCGGCTGACTTTCTGATTGAAATCGAAAATCCTGAAGAATGCGTTGAAGCTTTTGAATTTGCTGAAGAAAAGAATCTCCCAGTTTATTTCCTCGGGCTTGGAGCTAACTCAATTGGCCTTGACTCTGGCTTTCGCGGTGTAATACTTAAAAACGACATCAAAGGTTACAAGATTCTTCAGGAAGACGACAGAGAACTCGTCATTGAGGTTGGCGGCGGAGAAATATGGGATGATTTTGTCGAATTTGTCTCGAACAAAGGCTTCTCCGGTGTCGAGGCAATGTCTAAAATTCCCGGGACGGTCGCCGCTGCTCCTGTCCAAAACATCGGCGCCTACGGACAAGAAGTTTCCAACACTCTCAAAAGTGTTTCCGCCTTTGATTCTTTACTTGATGAATTTGTGGAGATTCCTGCCTCCGAAATGGATTTTTCTTATCGTCACTCAATCTTTAACTCCGGCGAAACTAAAGGCCGCTTCTTTATCCTGACCGCAACTTTTCGCCTCCAAAAGAAGAACCTCGAACCTCCGTTTTATAATTCTCTTCAACAATATCTCGACGCTTACAATATTACCGAGTATTCCCCAACCAATATTCGAAAGGTCGTCTCCGCCATTCGCGCTGACAAGCTTCCCGATCCGAAAGACACCCCGTCCGCCGGAAGTTTCTTTAAAAACATTTATCTCGACGAAAAATCCGCTAAACTTGCCGAAGCAAAAGGTGTTCCTGTCCGCAAAACCGAAAAAACC
>JAFWKB010000045.1 GCA_017511405.1 Candidatus Saccharimonadota bacterium | reverse complement strand
TTTTAGGGTTGAACCATCTGAGAGGTTTTTCATGACCTGGACTACGCCTTTTCCGAAAGTAGTTTCACCTATGACGGTTGCTTTTTTATAATCCTTCATGGCGCCTACGAAGATTTCCGAAGCGGATGCGGTGGTTTGATTGACTAGGATGACTGTTTTTGTGTTGGAAAATAAAGCTTGTTTGCGAGAGGTGTATGTAATGTCGTCTACTGGGGAAAGTTTAGACTTTTGAATTAGAATTTTTTCACCGTCTAACCAAAGACCTAATAAATCTTTTGCAGAGTCGACGTATCCGCCACCGTTACCTCTTAAATCTATGATGATTTTTTTGGTATTGTGATTTAAAATGTCGTCCGCAAAACTTTTGACGAGAGTGCCCGTGTCGGTGTCGAAACGATTGATGGTGATTACGACAGTGTCGTTATCTTTATAGTCGTAGTAGGCAGAGACGTTGTTGATGGTTTCTCGAATTAGATCAAAAGATTTTTCTTCTCCGTCGCGCACAACTGTTAGATTTACGGACGATCCGACGGCGCCGTGTATGAGCTCGGAAACTTCCTCCGCGGACAAGTAATAAACTTCTTTTCCGTCAACTTTGTAGATTATATCTCCGGAAAGAATGCCGGCTTTTTTTGCGGGGTTGTCTGGAAGAGTGCGAAGAACAGTAACATAACCATTGCGTGAACCAAATTCGATACCTATTCCTGCTCCAGCATCGCCATGAAGCATTTTTTCGTATTCTTTTGCCTCTTCTGGAGGCATATATACGGTATATTTATCACCTAGCGCACTAACTAATCCTTTTTTTGCTCCATCTATGACGTCGTTTTTGTCTATATCTCCGTCGTAGTTAGTTACTAATGTGTTGTATACCTCGTTAAGCTCGGACCACGAGATGGTGTTATTTGAAGAGATTTTTCCGCCGAGGTATGGTTTGTAACTATCCCATTTTGTACCAATAACTATTCCGATAACAAAAGTAATGGTGGCGCAGATGACTGCACCACCGAGTTTGACTTTTTGTTCTTTCCACTCGGTTTTTGCCATCTATCTATTATAATATATTTTATCTAAAATGAATATAATAAAAGTTTGAAGCGCTAACGTTGGTTCGATAAGAAAAATCTGCGGTATAGGCGCCGTTATATTCGGAATAATTAATTGTTCCGTCACCGTTTACTCCTTCAACCCAGACAACGTGCCCCCAGCTTTGGTTAGTGTAGAAGCCGACTGTATAAGGTTCTGGGTTTCTGTCGTAATAGAAGCCGGCGTTTTCGGCGCGCCATCCCCAGTCGTTTGCGTCACCCCAATAGATAGAATGACCCCAGAATTCGTAGACTTTCCATGCAGCATAGCTGACGCATTCGCAATAGTAGCCGCCGAAGCGACTATCGCTTCCGTAGCCAGCTAAAGTATATCGCCAGTTGAGTCCGGGACATTGACCGGCATAAGGATATGAGTTAAGCCCGGGATCAGTAATAACACCGCCGCCAACATTGACGTTCATTTGACTGATGTAAGCTTGGATTTCTTCTTGCTTAGCTTTACGCGCTTCTTCGGCCTCGGCGGAGAAAGCGTCGGCATTGTTTTTGTATTGTTCAATGAGCGCGTTCTGTTCAGCGCGTTTACGATTGATTTCTTCGCGTTGATTGTTTTGGTTTTCTATTATTTTATCAACTTCGTTTTTTTGGCTCTCAAGCTCGTTTTTGATAGACTTAATTTGTTTTGCGGAGGCATTGATTTGGCTTTTGACGGTTTCGGCGCGAGATTCTTTTTCTGTGAGATCGGAAATCGAATTGGAGCTTGCGAGAATCATGATTGCATCAGGGTTGGAATCGAAATAGTTGTCGACGAGGAGCGAGGCGAGGGCGGTTTTTTGGATTTCTAGTTTAGTTTTGTTAGCTTCGATTTTGGCTTTTAAATCTTCGGCTACGGCTTTGTTTGAGGCGATTTTGGCTTCGAGAGCATATATATCCAGTTCGAGGCCTTGGACAACTGATTCTAGGTCGTTTGCTTTTATGACGGCGTCGGCCGCTTTGTCTCTCGCTGTGGCTTCGGCGGCCTCGGCGGCCTTACAGGCGTCGGTAACACAATAAGAAGTGGCGAATGTTTCGGAGGGATTTGAGACGCTAAAAAGGCAGGAAGTGAAAAATAGTACGGACGATATTAAAATGAGCTTCAGCCTTTTTAGTATTACCATATTAATATAATAATACTTTTTTCTTAAATAAGCAATAATGTTTTAAATTATTTTGCGGTGTTGCGCATGTATTTATGGACGGCGAGTTTGGCGGAGATAGTTCCAATTAACATGCCTAAGACGATAAAAGACAAAACTAGATAGATGATTTTATTTGTTTCTATAATGTTAGTAATGGTTGTCATATTGATACCGTAGGCGATTAATTTGGGTTCCATGAAACGGAAACCAGCGTAGCAAATCCCGGCGGCGATTAATCCGGAAACGATTCCGCAGAGTTGCGCTTCAACTATGAAAGGGCCACGGATAAAGTATTTATCGGCGCCAACAAGTTTCATCATGTAAATTTCTTCACGACGTGAGAAGATGGCCATGCGAATAGTGTTGAAGATGACTAAAATGGAGATAAAGACGAAAACAATGGAAAGCGCAATTCCGCCGGTTTTGGCAATACGAGCCCATCTGGTGATTGTGGCGATTTCGGCTTGATTGACATCATAAGTTGGTTCTTCGTTTTCGTCGAGATTTTTAACGAAATCGATATTGGAGGCAACTGTGTTTTTTATAGATGATAGGTCGTCAGTGTTGTAAACTTTGAGTCGCATGGTGGATTGCATAGTCGCAATCATGGTTTCTCGCATGTCCATGTCGGGATCCTCAAGCGTTTCGATAAGGACCTCATTGTCGGCATTTTCTTTGAGAAAGTTCTCGTATTCTTGTTCGGAAGTGCGAATTTCGGCGGATTTTACATTTGGGTCGTTTAGCATGGTGGCTTGCATTTTTTGCAGGGTTTCTTCGTCAGTTTCGGGACGGAAAAATAGGGTAATGTCGATTTTATTACGCATGGCGTCAGCGGTTTCGGAAAGAACGATGGTGGCTGTTAAGGTTATAGCGAGGACGACGAGAGTGAGAGTCATGATTAAGGTGGCGGCGGCGGAAAGCCAGATGTTGCGTCCGAAATTGACCGTGCCGTATTTAGCGATGCGAATAGAATTACGGATTTTTTTTGTGCGACCGTTCTTTGTGAGCGTCTTGAGGTGCTTTTTTGTGATTTTCTTTTCAGCGGAACTTTTCATTAGAGGACTTTCTTTTTTGTTTTAGATTTAAATCCAGGGGCTTTGGGGGTATTATCAAAGATTGTTTCTGCTTCACCGTCGAGCTTATAGACGCCGTTGGTTTTTTGGTCAGAGACAATGCGACCGCCTTTTAAGGTTACGACACGTTTTCCTAGATTATTGACTATATTTTCGTTATGGGTAGTAACAAGAACAGTAGTACCGAAATCGTTGATTTTTTGAAGGAGATTGATAATTTCGGTAGAGGTTGCTTTGTCGAGGTTTGCCGTTGGCTCGTCGGCGATGAGAATTTTAGGTTGCCTGGCGACGGAACGGGCGATCGAAACTCGCTGTTGCTGCCCGCCGGCGAGTTGGGAAGGAAATTTATGGGCTTGGTCGAGGAGCCCGACGAGCTCGAGGACTTTAGGGACGGTGTGTTTAATTTCGTGAGTGCTCATCCCTGCGATCTCGAGGGCGAAGGCGACGTTTTCGTAGACGGTGCGACGAGGAAGAAGTTTAAAATCCTGAAAAACAACGCCGAGCCGACGGCGATAGTGAGGGATGTGACGACGTTTAATGTAGTCAAGGTCTATCCCTCCGACAACAATTTTTCCAGAAGAGGGACTTTCCTCTTTGGTGATCATTTTGATTAGAGTAGATTTTCCGGCGCCGGATTTTCCAACAAGGAAAACAAAATCGTTAGGCTCGATATGCAGAGAAACGTTATCAAGAGCAGGCTTTTCGTCTTTGTCGTAGATTTTAGTAACACTGTCGAGCAGAATCATGTTATTATTTTAGCATAAACGTGATTAAGTCGCAACATGATTATTTTCTAGAAAGGCGTCGATGAAAGGCATAATATCTCCGTTTAAGACAGAGTCGACGTCGGTTTCCTCGTGCTTAGTGCGCGTGTCTTTGACGAGTTTATATGGTTGAAGAACGTAGTTGCGGATTTGTTGTCCCCATTTGGCAGATTCTCCGGCGCGGAGTTTATCGATGGATTCGGCTTCTTGTTCGAGTTTCATTTGAGCAAGTTTTCCTCGGAGTATTTCCATGGCTTTCTCTTTGTTCTGGAGTTGAGAACGTTCGTTCTGAATTGCGACAACTGTATTGGTTGGTAAGTGAGTAATTCTTACGGCTGAATTAGTCGTGTTGACGGATTGACCGCCATGTCCTCCGGAATGATAGACATCAATGCGGAGATCTTTTTCGTCGATTTTAATGCTTTCAGCTGACTTTATGACGGGGAGAATTTCTACTAGAGAGAAAGATGTTTGGCGAAGGTTGTCAGCATTAAAAGGCGAGAGCCGAACGAGGCGATGGACGCCATGCTCGGATTTGAGTGTGCCGTAAGCGTTGGTTCCGGAAATTTCATAGACGGCAGTTTTTATACCGGCTTCTTCTCCGGCGATACGCTCGATTAAAGTGGCTTTATAATTATTTTTTTCGAAAAAGCGGAGATACATTCTTTCTAGCATACTGGACCAATCCATTGCTTCGGTGCCGCCAACTCCGGCGGTAATGCGAAGGATAGCGTCGTTTCCGTCAAACTCGCCAGTAAAACGAAGAGCTTTTTTGAGACCGTTGTATGTTAGTTCTAGCGCGGAAAGCTGTTCGGAAATTTCTTCTTTTAAATCTTCTCCGCCGAGCTCGATGAGTTCGGAAGCGTCGGCAAGTTGGGTTTTTAATAGAATCCAAGGTTCGATTTCATTGGAGATTTTCGAGAAGGCTTCGTGTTTTTCTTTGGCTAAATTTGGGTTGTTCCATAGCTCAGGTTTGGAGATTTCTTGTTCGAGCTCGGATTTCTCTTGGATTTTTTGGCCGATATTGAGTTTTTCCCAAGTTGTTTCGACTTGAGAAATGAGAGTTGTTAGTTGTTTTTTTAGCTCTTCCATGTTTATTTAAGAGAGTTTACGATTTGTTTAAAGATGTCGCCGCGTGCTTTGTAACTTTCAAACATGTCGAACGAACTAGCGCAAGGAGATAGGAGAACGATTGGAGTTTTAACATCCGGTTTAGCGTCGACGAGGCAAGTATCAGAATTCATTTCTTCTTCATTTAGTTTTTCTTCGGCTAATTTTTGAGCGGTTTTGATTGCTAGTTCAAAATCCGTGCCGCAATCGACATATTTTTCGGGATCTTCGTTTTCAGCTAACTTTTGAGCGGTTTCGCCGATTAAAACAGCTTTGATCAGGTAGGGATTGCTAAAGATTAAGCGCTTGGCCGGAGTTAAATCGAATCCTTTATCTTTTCCGCCGACAATCAGAACTAAAGGTAAACTTCCGAAGGAATTTAGGGCGGCTTCAAGAGAGGGGGAAACCGTGGAGAAAGAGTCGTCGTAATAGGCAACGCCATTTAGGGTACGAACGAATTCTAGATGATGAGGAAGAGGCTCGAGAGTCTGAACGACATGAATAATTGTTTCTTTGTATTCTTTAAGAAAATCAATAAAAGATTCTTTGAGATTTTGGAATTTTTTGCAATAGGCGTAGGTCGCAAGAAGGGCGGCTTCAAGATTTTCTACGTTATGGGGGCCAGGAATTTTGAGCGCAGAGATGATTTGTTGGAATTCTGGAGAATTAATCTCGTTTTTGAGAGGGTATGATAGTTTAATCGACTTGGATTTATCGACGAGTTTTTTGGTATTTTTGTTATTTTTGAAATAGATGCAATAATCTTGGTTAGTTTGGTGAGTGACTATGTTGGATTTTGCCGAAAGATATTCTTCGAAGTTTTCGTGAACGTCGAGATGATCTGGCTCTATACGAAGTATGACGGAAATTTGAGGTGATTTTTCTAAATCCCAAAGTTGGAACGAGGAAAGCTCATAAACCACTATGTCGTTTTTTTGGATTTCCGGGAGGATATCGAGGGCCGGCGTGCCAATGTTCCCAACGAGGTGGACATGAGATGTGAGAGGAGCGAGACTAGAAACTAGTTTTTGAATAAAAGTGCAAGTAGTGCCTTTCCCTTTTGTCCCAGTTATGCCGATGATGGGAGCAGGACAGTTTTGAAAGAAATATTTAGTGACAGAGGTAATTTTTTCTTTAGGAGCGGGGATGAATTTTGGTGGTACGGAAGGGGTGCGAAAGATTAAGTCATAGTTGGAGAAATCTTTGAAAAGGAGTTCTTCTTTTTCAAAAGATTTTAATATGTCGATTTTAGTGTGTTCGTATAGCATGGAATCATGTTTGAAGAAATTTTCGACGGATTTACCTTCTAAACCGTAGCCCAAAATCAAAATATTCATGGAATTATTATAGCATACTTAGAGTTTTAGTTTTTCAGCAAGAGAATTTATAAGGGCTTTTTCGCAAGAGCCGACTGCAACAAAAGCAAAAATATTTGAACCGACCAGTTCACGTGCGAGTTCGATTATTTCGGTTTTATCGACTGTGCGCAGGATGTCAGGAATCTTATAATAGTTTTCTACCTCGTCAGATTTAAAATAATCTTCTGCATATAAATCAGCGATTTGTCCGACGGTTTGTGCGGCCATTTGAAAACGCCCCAAACAATAACTTTTGGCGGCTTTAAGGTCTTTTTCTCTAATGTTCCCGTTTAGAACTCGAATAAGTTCGGAGCGGATTAAATCGAAGAGTTCAATAGCATTTTCTTCGTCGACCTCGCCGTCAAAATCCCATGAGGTTTTAGACTCGTCTAGATTAATCGAAGAACTCATGCCGTAGACTAAACCGCGACGACGAGCTTCGCCAAAAATGCGAGAAGACATTGTTCCGGTCAGAATATGATTTAGGCAGGCCATTGCGGAGGTACAGACGGTATCGAAACGGCGCGGAGTTATGAAAGAAAAGCCGAATGTGATGTTTGAAGCATCTTTGCGGCGGATGAGAACGGGAGATTCGGAATGTAATTCGTC
>JAFWKB010000044.1 GCA_017511405.1 Candidatus Saccharimonadota bacterium | reverse complement strand
GGTCAGAATATGATTTAGGCAGGCCATTGCGGAGGTACAGACGGTATCGAAACGGCGCGGAGTTATGAAAGAAAAGCCGAATGTGATGTTTGAAGCATCTTTGCGGCGGATGAGAACGGGAGATTCGGAATGTAATTCGTCTAATGGAACGGTTAGGCGTTCTCCTTCTTTTAAGCTCCAAGCGTTGAGGAGTTTGATGATTTTTCTACGGCGACGAAAATTTAGACTGCCAGCGATAATGAAACGCATATTTTTAGAGGTATGAGTACGACGATAGTGCTCTCGAATATCTTTTAATTCGATATTAGGAAGAGTCTTAAGCCGTTCGGGCAAATTTTTAACATCTTCGCCGATGGATTGTTGGAGACGTGGCCAGAGGAGTCGTCCGTATTCATTTAGATAACCAGTTAGCTCGGATTTTACATTTCCCTTTTCGCTTTTTAATTCTTCTTCGTTAAAACGTGGTTCGCAGATTGCGAGTCTTTTTAAATCGAGAATACGATCCCATTCGAAGTCTGCACATTCTGTTTCGTAGCAAATTGATAAATCTGATGTCCAGGCGTTGTGATAAGCGCCATTTTTGGTGAATTCAGATTCGTATTCAAATTCTGATTTGTATTTTGCATTTGCCCCGAATGAAAGATGCTCTACGACGTGTGCGATTTCGTAAAGGGAAGGTTTTTTTGCGTAGCGAAGTCCGCCGCGGAAATGGACGCGGGTAGCCATGACACTTGCGCCAGGGACATTGACAAGCAAACCCTTAGCACCATTTTTGAGATGGACTTCTTCTACGCTATGCTTCATACGTATAAAACCTAGCGGCGTTTTTTATTTTGACGTTGTTTTTTGCGATTTTTACGATTTTTGTTGCGGGCCGTGTTGCTATTGGTATTTTGACCAGAAGGCTTGTTTGTTTTATTTTCCTTCTTGAATTCTGAGTCAAGATTTTTATCTCCGGCAGAAATTTCGTTGACGCCTTTTTCAGTAGCGGTTTCAGCCATTTTTGTGAGCTCGGAATCATATTCTTCTTCGTCGACGGTGTTGGTTGAGTTTGCTTCTTGCTTGGTTAGGCTAAGAAGAATTTTAAGAACTTCTTCACGAAGATTTCTTTGAAGGTTGTCGAAGAGTTTTTGGGATTCGGTACGATATTCGACGAGTGGATCGCGTTGGCCAACGGAGCGCCAATGAATTCCTTCACGTAGGTGCTGCATGTTTTCCAAGTGTTGCATCCATAATGTATCTAGGACACGGAGATAAACTTCGCGTTCGAGTTTGCGCATAACCTCAGAACCGATTTCGGCTTCCTTGTTTGCATAGGCTTCTTCTACGGCAATTTTTGCGAGGTGGGCGCGATCTTTTTCTTTACGCATGCGGCCGATTTCTTCTACGAGTTCTTCGTCAAGTTTAAAGACGGCGAGGAACTCTTCTTTGAAGAATTTATTGATGCGGGAGCTGAAAGTAGTTAAGTCTTCGGTGGCTTCTTTGATTAAACGCAGAATTTCAGGATGGATGTCGGCGCCTTCGAGAATTTTGCGACGCATTCCGTAAACAACTTTTCTATGACGATTAATGACGTTATCGTATTGGACAACGTTTTTACGAGAGTCAAAGTTGAAACCTTCGATTTTCTTTTGGGCGGACTCGAGAGTTTTTGATATTGATTTTGCTTGAATCGGGGTGGTTTCGTCAACGCCGAGTTTGGACATGAGAACTGCGACGCGTTCGCCTTGAAAGATGCGCATCAAATCATCTTCGCAGGAAACAAAGAATTGGGTAGTTCCCGGATCGCCTTGACGGCCACCACGACCACGTAGCTGATTGTCTACACGGCGAGAATCGTGACGTTCAGAACCGATAACGACTAGCCCGCCGAGTTCTTTAACACCAGGGCCGAGTTTAATATCGGTGCCACGGCCGGCCATGTTGGTTGCGAGGGTGACGGCACCTTTTTGTCCGGCTTTTTCTACGATTGCGGCTTCGCGTTCGTTGTTTTTGGCGTTAAGGATTTCGTAAGGGATGCCTTCTTGATCCAGATAGGAAGCGATGAGCTCATTTTTGACAATTGAGGCGGAGCCAACGAGTACGGGTTGTCCTTTCTCGTGGTATTTTTTGATTTCATCAGCGATGGCGCGGAGTTTTCCGGCTTCAGTTTTGAAAATTAAATCGTCTTTGTCGATGCGTTGGATTGGGCGATTGGGTGGAATTTGGATTACGTCTAGGGCGTAAATCTGTTGGAACTCTTCAGCTTCGGTGAATGCGGTTCCGGTCATACCGGAGAGTTTATTGTAGAGACGGAAGAAATTTTGGAAAGAAATTGTCGCGAGAGTCATCGATTCTTGCTTGACAGCAACACCTTCTTTGGCCTCGATGGCTTGGTGCAAACCTTCGTTATAGCGACGACCTTGCATTAAACGTCCGGTATGTTCATCGACGATGATAACCTCGCCAGAGTTGGTAACTACGTAATCTTTATCGCGTTTAAACAGAGTTTCGGCACGAAGAGCTTGCTCCATGTGGTAGACGAGACGAGTGTTTTTAGTGGAGTAGAGATTTTTAATTCCGAGAATCTCTTCGACTTTTTCTACACCTTTGTCGGTCAATGTAACGGAACGATGTTTTTCGTCAAGCACATAGTCGGATGAATCGAGGCGAGCGGCAACTTTGGCGAATTGATAATATGAGTCGGGATTGTCGCCGGCCGGGGCGGAGATGATGAGTGGAGTGCGTGCTTCGTCGATAAGGATTGAGTCGACCTCATCAACGATGGCAAAATTAAGTTCGCGTTGGCGGAGATATTTGACTTCGGAAGTCATGTTGTCACGAAGATAGTCGAATCCGAATTCATTGTTGGTGCCATAGGTGATGTCGGCGAGATATGCTTCTTTTCTAGTTGCAGGACGGAGATGGCGGAAACGTTCGTCTTCGTGCTCTTCGTTAATATATTCTTTGTCATAAACGAAAGAAGCGTTGTTGATGATTACTCCAACAGAAAGGCCGAGAAAATCGTAGACTGGTCCGTTCCAACCGGCATCACGTTGGGCGAGGTAGTCATTGACCGTTACGACGTGGACACCGCGGCCGGAAAGTGCGTTCAAGACGGCGGGGAGAAGCGCAACCAAGGTTTTTCCTTCACCGGTTTTCATCTCGGCGACATTACCTTCGTGGAGGGCAATCCCACCAATCATTTGTACGTCATAGTGGCGCATTCCAAGTACGCGGAAGGTTGCTTCGCGACAAAGCGCAAAAGTATCGGGAAGAATAGCGTCTAAGGATTTTTGGAGAGATTCTTTTGAGGTGTCTTTGACTTTTTTTGGTTTTTTTGAGCCTTCTTGGTCTTTAGATTCTTTGAGTTTTCCTTTGGCAAGTTCGGCTTCGGATTTTTTGGTGAGTTTGTTGAGTTTTTCTTTGAGAATTTCCGTTTGGTCGGCGAGTTCTTCGTCGGACATTTTTTGGTATTTTGGTTCAAGCTTGTTGATTTCTTGGACTTTTTTATAGAGACGCTTTAAAGTTTTCTTTTGTGCGTCACCAAAAATACCTTGGAGGAACTTTTCAAGAGCGGTTTTATCAGCGAGTTTGTCTGATGGCTTCTTTTCTTTCTTCGGTTTAGTATCTTTTGTTTTAGACATACGGTCGAATCTCCCAAACGGACTTTTATCAATTAGTTTTTAATATATCGAATTACTTCTTAGAGAATAAACCACGAAGGCCTTTTTTCTCTTTTTTGAGATGGGGTGTTTGTTCAAGTTTGAAGCGGCGGATTTGTCCGGTTAGCTTGGCTTCTAAGATATCTATTCCGGCGTAGAGATTAGAACATTCGTCTTTGGCCGAGATGACTTTACCGCCGGGTATTTCCATAGCGACGGAGATTTCATATTTGTTCCCGTGATCACGATTGACTTCAGTAACGACAACTTTGGCAATGACGTCTTTTTTGTGTCCGCGAGGTAGGTATCGGTCGAGTTTTCCGATTTTTTTGATAGCGTATTTTTTAAAGTTCTCTTCTATTTTGTGATTTGGACCTGAGATGTCAATTTTGTTTATCATCTTAGATTTCCTCCTTGTTATTTAAATAAGGTTTCAGAACTTCAGGGACTTTTAATTTGCCACCTTCGGTAGCGTAGTTTTCCAAAATTACAACGAGAGCACGAGCGAGAGGGATTGCTGTTCCATTAAGGGTATGGACGAATTCGACGGAATTATCTTTGCGGCGGACACGGCAGTTGACGGCACGAGCTTGGAAATCGGTGCAGTTGGAACAGCTTGTGATCTCTTGGTATTTTTGGTTGACAGGAGACCAATATTCCATGTCGTACTTTTTTGCAGCAGGCGAGCCGAGATCGCCGGCGGCGATATTGATGATGCGGTAAGCGATTCCGAGATTTTGCCAGATATCTTCTTCGATTTCGAGGATTTTTTCATGGAGTTCTTTAGATTGTTCGGGAAGGCAGAAGGCGTACATTTCGAGCTTGTTAAACTGGTGGACACGGAAGAGACCACGAGTGTATTTTCCGTAGGTTCCGGCTTCTTTACGGAAACAGGCGGAGTAGCCGGCATAAAGGAGAGGTAGTTTGTTTTCGTCTAGGATTTCGTTCATATGGTAGCCAGTTAGGGGCATTTCGGCGGTTGCAATGAGAGCGAGATCTTCGTTTTCGACAAAGTATTCGTCAGATTGGTCGGAGGTGCGAGGATTAAAG
>JAFWKB010000043.1 GCA_017511405.1 Candidatus Saccharimonadota bacterium | reverse complement strand
CAGGTATTTAACGAGCTTGTTGAGCAGCTTTATAAATATATCGAGAAGAAGAAAGAGTCAAGCGAAGCGATTGTTTGATTAATCACGTTTCAGCATAACCGTAAAAGCATCTGAGGGGATGTCGATTTTTCCGAAGCGCTTCATGCGAGCTTTGCCGCGTTTTTGTTTTTCGAGGAGTTTCGCCTTGCGGTCGCGGTCGCCAGTATGGATTTTAACAGTTACGTCTTTTCGGTAAGCACCGATGGTTTCACGGGCGATAATACGCGCGCCAATAGCTGCTTGGAGGGCGACTTCGTAATTTTGGCGAGGAATAATCTCTTTGAGTTTTTTGGTAACTGTGCGGCCAATAGCATCGGCTTCAGAACGGTGGCACATGATAGAAAGGGCATCATTTTTAGTGCCGGCAATAAGGAAATCAACCCGGACGAGATCTTCGGCACGATAGTCGGATAGCTCATAGTTGAAAGAGGCGTAGCCGGAGGTAACGGATTTGAGTTGGTCATAAAAATCAGTCAAGAGATTAGCCATAGGCGCTTCGAAGTTAATAATGGCGCGGTCTTCGATATAACTAAGATTCTTTTGAACGCCGCGTTTTTCTACGATTAGATTCAAGACGGAACCAATCATAGGTTTAGGGAGGATGATTTCTCCTTTAACCCAAGGTTCGCGAATTTCTTTAATCTCGGAGGCATCGGGAAGATCGGAGGCGGATTTAATCTCCAATTCTTCACCAGAGTTCATGATAACTTCATAGTTCGTCGAAGGATTAGTGACTACGAGGTCGAGGTTAAACTCGCGTTCAAGGCGTTCACGAATGATATCCATATGAAGAAGGCCGAGGAAACCGATACGGAGGCCAAAGCCCAGGATAGGGGAGTTTTCTGGCTCGAAGCGAAGAGCAGAGTCGGAAAGGGAAAGTTTTTCTATGGCTTCTTTAAGGGCCTTGTAGTCCTCGTTGGAAACTGGAAAAAATCCCGCATAAACAAAGGGAAGGACATTTTTATAACCGGGGAGAGGAATTTTGGCGGGGTTTTTAGAAAGAGTAACCGTGTCGCCAACTTTAGCTTCACGAGTCGTTTTAAGGTTGGTGACGATATAGCCAATCTCTCCCTCGTTTAGAGTGGTTTTAGGCGACATATCGGGCGTTAACCTTCCAACCTCAAGAGCAAGACCATTTGATTTGGCGGCCATCATGTGAATCGGAGAGCCTTTTTCGATTTTGCCGTCAAAGATACGCACATAGAGAACAACACCGCGATAATCGTCAAAATAAGAATCAAAAATCAGGGCACGCGTAATTCCCGGCTTCTTAGAATCAAGGTTTCGGGACGAGACAGTTCCACCTTTTTCGATTATTTCGTCTAAAACTTTTTCAACATTAAGACCGGTTTTAGCGGAAACACCAATAATATCTTTCTCTTTACAGCCGAGAAGGTTAACGATTTCTTTACTGACTTTTTCAACATCAGCAGCAGGAAGGTCGATTTTGTTGATTACGGGAATAATAGTCAGGTTTTGTTCGATAGCGAGATAAACATTGGCAAGAGTTTGCGCTTGGATTCCTTGGGTCGCATCAACAACAAGTACGGCGGTTTCGACAGCCTGGAGAGAACGAGAAACCTCATAAGAAAAATCAACGTGACCGGGAGTATCAATTAGATTAAGTTCATAACCACGCCAGTGCATCGAGACCGGTGTGAGTTTAATCGTAATTCCCTTTTCCCGCTCCAGTTCCATCGAATCAAGAAGCTGGGCCTTCATCTCGCGTTTGGAGACGGTCCCTGTAAGCTCCATCATGCGGTCAGCGAGGGTGGATTTTCCGTGGTCAATATGAGCGATGATACAAAAATTACGAATTTTATCAGAATTCATTGAAACAATTATAGCATATTAGGGGAAAATCTCAACAGAGGGGGGGGAGATTAGTGCAAAGCCAAGTAGAGAATAACACCAACAAGAACACAAACAACAATAGAAAGAACGGTAATAATCCGCATGTGGAAATGAAGAACTTCAGATTCGTTCATACATTCGCGAATGGTTTTATTGCGCGAAGGAGCCGGAGTTTTTTCGGCTTTTGGAGCCGGTTTACGTTTATTGACGGTTTTTTTCTTAGATGTTTTTGTAGCCATGATGCCCTTTTTTAGTTACTTATTTATATTCTAGCACAAGTTTTTTATTTTTTGGAAGAAAAATGCTATAATTCGGAAAATGAAAAAAATCTTAGCGGTTTCCGGCGGGGTGGATTCTATGGTTATGCTCGATATTTTTTTGGAGAATTTTTCGAGCGAGGAAATCGTAGTGGCAACTTTCAATCACGGGACGAGACTCAGCGCAAAAGACGACATAGATTTTGTCGAGAAGAAAGTTTTAGAAAGAGGTAAAAAGATAAAAGTCTATAAAGGTGAAGCAAAACTCGGAGAGGGTGTCTCCGAGGAAAAAGCAAGGACGGCTAGATATGACTTTTTGAGGAAAGTGGCTTTTTTGGAGAAAGGCGAGATTTTTACGGCGCACCATCTCGACGATTTAGTTGAGACGGTAGCGATTAACCTTCTTCGAGGGACAGGATTTAGGGGGCTTGCCTGCTTATCTAGTCCGGGAATTAGAAGGCCTTTCTTGGACGGTTTCTTTGAGGGAGTATGGGGAAAGAATGATATTTTAAGATACGCAGCTAAAAACAATGTTGTATTTAGAGAAGATCCGACAAACTCAAGCGAGGATTATTTGAGAAATAAAATTCGCTTGAAGATTCGAGGACTAAAAAAAGATGATAAGTTGGAAATCTTTGGGCTTTGGGAGAGACAAGTAGAAATTGTTTCAGAAATTGATTCAATTCTTGAGGCAATTCTTCCAGAAGATTTGTATTTTTCCAGAGATGATTTTAAGGAATTTGACGAAAAAATAAGTTTAGAAATTTTAAGAGCGGGGCTTTTACGACGAGGGATTTCAACAACTAGGCCACAAAGACGAGAATTCTTAAAGGCAGTTTTGGAGTATAAATCTGGAAAAAAGTTTAATTTGCCGGGAGATAAACTAGTAAAAATCGAACGAGACAGATTTAAGTTATGTTTTTAGTTTGTACGCGAAAATATGGTATAATTAGAATATGTTGATTAGTGCCTCAAGATTAATTGGTTTTCCGATTTTGTCTTTACACGTTGGAGGTCCGGTTGCAAAAGTTGAATTTGAGGTGATTAATCCAGATAATCTAAAGATTGTCGCTTTTAAAGTTTGGGGAGCGGCAAATAAAAATGATTCGGAACTTGGAACAATTCTCGAAACGAGAGATGTGAGAGAGTTTTCTAATATCGGGATGATTGTTGACTCGACAGAGTCTTTCGTGAATCCCGGAGACGTGATTAAGCTCGACAAAATTATGAAGCTCCAATTTTCGCTTGTAGGGCTTTCGGTTGTGACAAAAAAGGGCTCGAAGCTCGGAAAGCTGATTGATTATACAGTTGATACGTCGGATTTTTCGGTAAGGCAGCTAATAGTGAAGCGGCCAGTCTTGAAGCGGTTGATGGATCCAGAACTAGTTATACCAAGAAAAGAAATTGTTGAGATTAATGACTATCAGATTATCGTAAAAGACGAAGAAGAGAAAATTAAGAAGGTCGCCACAAAAGAGGAGTTTGTGCCGAATTTTGTAAATCCTTTCAGAGAGCCAGATTTTTCAGTCCAGAGAGCAGAAAGAACAAAAAATGACGAATCTTAGAGGAGAATTTGGTTTTGTTGCAATTATTGTTGTAATTTTTACAACATTTTTGGGGTTGGGTAATTTTTTTGTTCAAAAAGCAAACGCGAACGAACTCTCGTCTGCAAAAAGTCAACTTGAACAAGCGGTTAAAGACGACAGGATAGAGATTCTAATTCCCGAAGATTTTGAAAGATGGCCAGAAAAGGTAGCTGATTCAGGAGTTGGGAGTGGCGGAAATCCAAACGGAACAAATACCGCCTCGACGGGAGACGCTAAGGGACACATGGTTGACGGAGTAAAGGTAATTTATTACAAGACGATGGTTTGGGGGAAGGTTGAGGCGAATTTTGAAGATTTTAGAGCGAAAGTCAAAGAAACATTGAACGATTCGCGAGGTTGGGTGAGAGCCGGACTTAAGTTTGTCGAGGTTTCTTCGGGACAAGACGTAAACGTAGTCTTGTCCGACCCAGCGAATCTTGACGCAACCGGCGGCTGTTCGGGCGACCTTTCTTGTACGACATGGAATAATGAGGTGATTATTAATGATGAGAGATGGCGAGGCGGAACCACGGCGAGTAGAGCGGCAGGGATGGGAACAAGAGATTATCAGCATATGGTGATAAATCATGAGATGGGACATTGGCTAGGGCACTATGCGCACATTGAAGGCTGCGAGAACGGCGGGCCGGCACCGATTATGCTGCAACAGTCTACTGGGATGAGGGGATGCAGCACGTTTAATGCGTGGCCGCTCGATTTTGAGCTTTGGACATTAAGATAAAGGAGAGATATGGAAAGAAAAAGGAAAGAAAGTAAACAACCGGCAAAAATATCGATTGTTGTTGCGATATTTTTAACTATTGCTGTTGGTGCTGGCGCAGGAGTTGGTGGCTTTTTCATTGGTAAGAAACAAGGTTATAAGGAAGGAGAAATCGCCAAAACTCGAGAAACTGGAGAGGAGTTGCGAACCCTCGCTAAATTTATGACCGAGAAAGCAGAGCTAAAGAGTAGATTTGAAATACTTGCAGACAAAACTCCGGAAAAATTCACAGCTGATAATATTGGCGTTTACATCGATGAGGCAAAATCATTGACAGAAAAAGTTACGATTGAGGAGGCCAAAAACAGAATCGAGGAATTTATCGGTGCTCTTGAGGAGTTCAAGGGGGTGTTTGAAGGGCAGAATAATGGAGAAATTGAAGAAAAACTTGACGAGTTGAAAGAAAAAGTTAAGGGAGTCGAGACGGCAATAAACGATATCTATAACGCAAAAATTGCAGATTCGCTAAAGACACTATCAGAAAAAGGAATAGAAAACTAAATTCTAAAAATCCTCGGGATTTTCTTCGTATTGTTCAAGGAGTTCTCTTGAGAGCTCGAAAGAAAAACCGCGAGAAACGAGAGCACGGAGAACTTTAGTGGAGGTTGAGTGGGGGGCTTTTTTGCGGATAACTTTTTTAATTTCTTCTTCTTCGGTACGGCCAGAGGAATCTAAGAGCTCGGAGATAAGCTCCTTATCAATTCCCTTCCGGTTCAGTTCTTCTTTGAGGCGAAGGCGAGAGATACCTTTTTTAACAAAACGGTTCTCTACATACCAGCGGGCAAAACGCTCGTCGTTGAGATAGTTTTTTTCTATTAGACGAGAGATAACTTTTTCTATGTCATCATGAGTGTAGAGTTTTCTCTCACGTGTTTGGATTTTGAGCTCTTTTTGGTGAGCGGCAAGACTAGGATCACGACTGAGTCGTTCGGCGTTTTGGCGACGGTGTTCGTTTTCAAATTTGAGATGGGTAAGTTTTTGGGCTAGACGCTCGCGAGTTTCTCGAATGGAGCGTGGGCGAGCTAAGACCCATTCAAGCGTTGAGCTATAGAGTTTTCCAAATTCGGAAGCGGACTCAAGTTCTTTGATTTCGGAGGCGGTGAGCGTTTTTCCAATTTTGAGATGATAGTCAACAACTTGAGAAATGTCGAGAGAGAAAGCGAAATTCCCTCCGAGATAAATATTGACACGGTCCTCAGCATGAAGAGCAGGGCGCATGTCGGTAATTACATGGGGGTCACGCTCAGCGACGCTCCCGCCAAATTTAGCCTTAGAGAAAGGCAAGTCGGCTTCGGAAGAATCCTCGGGGTCGTAGTCGTCGCGAGAAATTCCGTTGATATTAATGATATCCATAAGGAATTATTTGCCTGCTTCGAAGAAAGAGTTCAATGCGAGAAGATGGAAGGGATTCTTACGGAGAGGAGACTTTGCGTTTTCTTCAATAAAGCTTTCTAGATTTTCTAAAGAAACCCATTCGAGAGATTCGACCTCACCAGGGTCAAGCGTAAAGGTATCGTTTTTATCGGTTCGATCTGACAAAAAGACTTGGAAAATTGAAGTTCCGGAATTAAAGCCATAAAGAAAATAAATTTCTTCAGGAGAAAGGGAGATGCCAATTTCTTCTTTAGCTTCTCTTAAGGCGGCTTCGACAAAGGTTTCTCCCTTATCTACATGACCACCTGCGCTCGTGTCATATTTACCGCCGTTATGGACTTGTTTGGAACGCTTTTGGAACAAGATATAAACTTTTCCGTCTACTTTTTTATAAAACCAAATATTGGCGTTTCCATGGAACTCCCCTTTTGGGCTAGGAGTTCCACAGGAGGTAAAAGTCTCGTAATTATCTTTGGACATTTAGAAGATACTTTCTTCGCGCTTTGTGGAAGCTTCGCGAACTTTGTCTTCAATTTCTTTCATCAATTCAGGCTTTTCTCGGAAAAGACGTTTAACAGCTTCGCGACCTTGGCCAAGAGTTTCCCCGTTATATTTAAGGAAGGCGCCGGCCTTGTCGATTACGCCATAATTTACGGCAAGGTCAAGAATATCCCCAACTTTAGAAATCCCTTCGTTATACATAATATCGAACTCGGCGGTACGGAAAGGTGCGGCAATTTTGTTTTTGACGATTTTAACTTTCGTGCGGTTGCCGGCAATGTTGTCGCCGTCTTTAATTTGGCCGATGCGGCGAATATCAAGGCGGACGGAGGCGTAGAACTTGAGGGCATTACCGCCGGTTGTGGTTTCGGGGTTACCAAACATGACGCCGATTTTCATGCGGATTTGGTTGATGAAAATGACGGTAGCCTTGGACTTGGAAATAATGCCGGTAAGTTTACGCATAGCTTGAGACATGAGACGAGCTTGGAGTCCCATCTGGGCGTCGCCCATATCACCGTCAATTTCGGCTTGAGGAACGAGAGCAGCGACGGAGTCAACAACGATTAAATCTACGGCACCCGAGCGGACAAGGGTTTCGCAAATTTCGAGAGCCTGTTCGCCGTTATCCGGCTGAGAGATAAGGAGATTTTCAACATCGACGCCGATTCGGCGAGCATAGGCCGGGTCAAGCGCGTGCTCAGCATCAATAAAAGCAGCAGTTCCGCCTTGTTTTTGGATTTCGGCGATGGCGTGGAGAGTTAAGGTTGTCTTCCCAGAAGATTCGGGGCCATAGATTTCGATAATTCTTCCCTTTGGATAGCCACCGCCGAGAGCAAGATCGAGAGAGAGCGAACCGGACGGAATGAGTTGGACATCGATTTTTTTAGCTTCGCCGAGCTTCATGATTGAGCCGTCGCCGAATTGTTTAGTAATCTGAGAAATTGCTAGATTAAGAGCCTGGGAGCGCCCATCTTCTTTTGGAGTTTTGTCGTTTTTGTCATTTTTTTCCACCGCAGGTTTTTTCGCCATAAGATTACCTCTTTAATTTTATGAGATAATTATAACGGTTTTTTAGGGATTAGAAAAGAGGTAGTTTTAACTTTCCTTCCAGAGCTCTCCGCAGCCTCCCTCTTTCGGTTATGATGTCGGGTCGTCTCAACTGGTACAGTGGTACTCTCTACTATACAGGTACGACCGGCTACTTCTGGGCATCTACTCCTAACTCCTACATAAACTCACGGTACTTGGCCTTCAGCTCAGCTAACGTTAACCCTAAGAATAGCTACAATAAGCCGTACGGCTTTACTCTCCGCTGCGTCGCCCAAAATCCTTATGCTATAATAAAAATAGCAATTCTCGTGCGAGAAAGGAGTAAAGTTTTACTTAATAATCTGGCGGTAGAAAGGAAGGGT
>JAFWKB010000042.1 GCA_017511405.1 Candidatus Saccharimonadota bacterium | reverse complement strand
GAGGAAACGAATTTCGACTCTATTTATTTCGTTCCCTGCTCAGGTAATTCAGGCTGGTACGAAATAGCCGAACATTCCGCTCTAATCTATTATTTCGAAGTCGTCAAAACACTCAAATTAAAAACACCCATGCACGAAGATACCATGAGCTTCTATACACACTACAAATACGGCCTAATCCGTACTAATAACCCTGATTATATTAAAGAAAACGTAAGACGCTGCAATCTTCTAGAAACAATTTCTACTGATCGTGACATCATTACGCTTAAACTTAATAAATCTTTCACGAACGAGCAAATCGATGGCTACTGGCAACAGCTAAACGCCGAACGTATCAAGCGCGCTTCGATTCTCGAAGCCAGTAACGCTTCTCCAGAGTTCCACCTCATCATCAGTTCGCTCGGCAAAGAAGCCCTCCGCTCTTGTGCATCCCGAATGGATAAAATCCATCGAAAATACCTTTCCGAAACATTCATCAGCTATATCGCCGAAATCGACCGGCTATACCTCCAGTCAAATTACCTCGACCGCAAGAAAGTCCCAGAGCGCGTCAAGAAAAAATGGGAAGCAATAATTGAAATTACCTACAATACTATCGTAGAGCTCCAAACCATGAATGATTTTGGCGTCTGGGATGAAGGACTTATCGCAAGATTTGGAGACAAAATCCTCCGCGCCCGCGCTATCGCCAGACAAGAAATCGCCAAACTCGAAAAAGAAATCAAAAACCAGCAAAACCGCAAATCGCACAAAAAAGAGATTAAAGACCAACAAAATCAAGATTCAAATCTCGATAATAAATAAGCAAGAAAGGAAATAAATGTCAAAAGAACCACCATTTTTCAATATCAAAATAGCTATCAAAGAAATTCGCAAAAATGGCATTCGCCAATGGCTTATCGAAGAAATGACCGAATCGTTTATCGAAGCCCGAAAAGGAAAGCTAACTACCTATAATGAACATAAGTTCGAAATCCACTGGATTGAAAATATTACCAAACTCGTCGATTCGATACTCGACCGTACCTATAAACCAGGCGCTTCTACAACTTTTATAGTTCATGACCCGAAAGACCGCGAAATCTTCGCTGCGCCATTCTCCGACCGCAACGTCCACCATCTCCTGTATCGCATTAGCGTTGCCTGGTGGGATAAAATATTTATCAAAAACTCTTATAGCTGTCGCCCAGAAAAAGGTACCTATTATGGTATCCTCCAAGCCTGGTCAATGGCAAGAAGCGCAACAAACAATTTTTCCGAAAAAGCCTATATTATGAAGATGGACATCAGCAACTACTTCATGTCACTTCCACGTAAGGAACTTTATAAAACAATTCGTCGCGGACTCTACCGCCAGTTCAAAGAATATCTATCGATTCCTGAAGGTTACGAATTATTTAAAATCTGCGACTTTCTTTGGTATCAAATAATCATGGATGATCCAGTAGAACATTGCGTACGTCGCGGCGATAAACGCGAGTGGACGAATCTAGCTCCAGGTAAAAGCCTCCTCGACCAACCACCAGATACCGGCATCGCTATCGGCAACGTTACTTCCCAACTTGCCTCTAATGCCTACCTAGACAGTTTCGATAAATATGTCCACTGCCAACTAGGTTATAAGTACTATGGCCGCTACGTCGACGACTTCTTCATTATAGTAAAAGAAAGTGATTTAAAATTCGCTTTGGACGACGTCAAACGCATACGTGAATACCTAAAAAAGGAGAAGAAACTAACCCTCCATCCTAAAAAATTCTCCGTCTGTCGCGTCGATCAAGGTTTTGCCTTCCTTGGCGCCCGCATATATCCGCATTGCATAATTCCAGCCGACCGACTGCAAAAGAAAATTAAACTAACCCTCCACCAACTCCGCAACGAAGAAATCTCCAATGAGCGCATCATTTCTTTCCTAGGAATGACCAAAAACTTAAACGCGACTACTCTAATGAGACGATTATTCAAAAACTACGATTTAGACTTTCGTTTATATCAAGAGTTCAGACTCTTAAACAATGATGATAAAAAGAAAACACGAAATGCCAACGATATTGTAGCCGACCTCAGAAAAAGTCACTGGAATGACACCAAAAAAGATGCCGAAGAACTAGCTAAAGAGAAAAAAGAAAAAGAACAAATGAACGACAGTAAAAACACAGAAACTGATAAAAATCAAAACCCCGAAGAAGAAAAAAAGAAAAATAGATAGAACCGCTAAATCCCCCTAGTTATACGCTAGGGGGACAGTGGGAAAGGGTATCGCGAAAATAATAAAACTAAAACTTGGAGGGCAAAGACTACTCGGCGACGCAGCGGACGGAGAAGCCGTTCAGCCGATTGTTGCTGTTCGCGGGATACAATTCAGTACCGTTCACGTTCAGGTTGTAACCGTTGCTAGCCGAGGAAGCCGTGCTAGACCACCAGTTCCCGTTGCCGCCGACGTTGTTCATAGTACTATCGTTGACGTTCCCAAACCTAGAAAACTCTCTAGCCCCCACGAGGAATAATTATGACTTTCTTCAGACTTCAGAAACATATATCGCCTCTGAAGTACAACAAGGACGACCTTTTCCGTATGAGGAATCAACCGTGAAGCCATCCGACTCCCTTGTTACCGCTATCTAGCAGTGACAGACAAGCTGTATGACTATAACGACCCCACATAACCATTATACCATCATGCACCCCAAAATACTACTTTTCATAAAATTCGCTTCTCAGTGAGGTTTTCTCTGTGGAAAACCCCACCCTGGTTTTTGCGCTGCCTTGAAGGCGCGCAAAAACGAAACATTTTCCAAACTTACTCTACCAACTTAGCCTCATCTTTCATTCATATCCTCTGCCCAACAAAACTCCCCTGTTTTTTCAAACAAGGGAGCCGCGAAAATAATAAAACTAAAACTTGGAGGGCAAAGGCTACTCGGCGACGCAGCGGAGCGAGAAGCCGTTCTGCCGATTGTTGCTGTTCGCGGGATACAATTCAGTGCCGTTCATGTTCAGGTTGTAACCGTTGCTAGCCGAGGAAGCCGTGCTAGACCACCAGTTCCCGTTCACGCCGACGTTGTTCATGTTACTACCGTTGACGTTCCCAAACCTAGAAAACTCTCTAGCCCCCACGAGGAATAATTATGACTTTCTTCAGACTTCAGAAACATATATCGCCTCTGAAGTACAACAAGGACGACCTTTTCCGTATG
>JAFWKB010000041.1 GCA_017511405.1 Candidatus Saccharimonadota bacterium | reverse complement strand
GACGACGCTCCAAAAGCCGAAAAACTCGTCCTCGATTATTTCGTGGAAGCTATCAAATCTTCCAAAGCTGCCAAATAAACAACCAAAAGAAAGGGAATCAATGTCCAAAATTTCTATTGAAGACATCAAAAAATTAAAAGAGCTTTCCGGTGCCGGCTTAACCGACGCCAAAAACGCTCTCACCGAAGCTAACGGTGATTTCGACAAAGCTCTTGAAGCTATGCGCAAAAAAGGTCTTACCAAAGCCGAAAAACGTGGTGACCGCGAAACCCGCGAAGGTCGCGTCGATTCCTACATCCACGACGGCCGCATCGGTGCGATTGTCGAAGTCAACTGCGAAACATCTTTCGTCGCTAAAACCGACGAGTTCAAAGATCTCGCCCATAAAATCGCTATGCAAGTCGCTTCAATGAATCCTCTTTACGTTTCTGAAGCCGATATTCCTGAAGCCGACCGTGAGAAAAAACTCAAAGAGCTCGAAGAAAATTTCAAAGGCCCTGAAAAAATGAAAGACCAAATCCTTGAAGGTCAGATGAAAAAAGCTTTCTCCGACAAGGTCCTCCTTTCTCAACCTTACATTCTTGACGACTCCAAAACCGTCGAGCAATTCATCAAAGAAAACATCGCCAAAACCGGAGAAAATATCACCATTCGCCAGTTTAAGCGTATCGAGCTCGGCGTTACCGAATAAAAAAAGACAAAAAAATAACCCCCTTTCGGGGGTTGTTTTTATTTGCGGGCATAATACCCGGAAAGCAAGTATGAGTCATTTTTTAATTTATTAAAAATTTCCTCCACCTCCTCTCGGTAATGGCCAATAATTTTGACCTTTTCGCGAGCTTCTCCGTCATATTCTTCTTCCGGAAGGCCCAGAACAGCGAAGAAATTGCTCCTGAGTCGATCTTTCATCAACTCCAGTTCGTAGAGGGTTTCATGCATGTCCTCCTTAAGCACATCAATTTCTTCTTTCCCCTCAACGAAAGCCGTAATCCGATTGTTTAAACGAGATTCCATCTCCTTCGCCTTCTCAGCAAGCTCCTTACTTTCTTCCATAACCTTCAAATTTACATACCCCCTACTTATAAATTTCAGCCTTCCTAACCTCGTCATACTGCAGCCAGCCAGATTTCTTCTTTGTATCATACTGCGAGAGGAACGTACGCGTCCCCTTTGCATCATACGGTCTGCACTCCCCCATAACCTCGAAGGAATTTCCGGTCATGTCAAGATGTCGTACGGAGTAGATAGCATCAATCCTAACTTTGCCCCTGAGGGTTTCATGGTTCGGATGCTTCAAAGTCAGTTCAAGCGGCCCTCCTCTCTTTACACAGTCAAAAGACGCTGCGAACGAATCCACCAGGGCCTTTCTGCTCGGTCCATCAATTACGGTATAGACTCTTGTTTCCACAACTTCAGCTTTAATACTCATACTAGCTCCCCTTTCTTGAAATGTGCTCTGAACAGCCCATCTGTCCAGACGTTATCCTTCTATTATAGCACATTTATTTCAAAAAAGCAAGAGTTTTTTCAATTATTCTCTTATTACTCTTGTAAAATCTTCAAAAATATGCTAAAATGGCAAAGATATTATTAACCTAAGGAAAACAATGAGTCGTATCGGAAAACAACCTATCCAAATTCCGGCAGGAGTGACAATTACGGTCGGCGAAACGGAAATTACCGTCGCTGGACCTAAGGGTTCGCTCGTTGTACCGGTTCAACAAAACACCAAGACCACTGTCGACGACGACAAAATCGTTGTCACTCGTGAAAATGACGAGCCAGAATCTCGTGCTTGGCATGGTCTCCAAAGAGCTCTTCTCAACAACGCCGTCATCGGCGTTACCAAAGGTTTTGAAAAGAAGCTCGAAATCAACGGCGTTGGCTACCGCCTCCAAGGCGGCGGCAAGCAAATTGAGATGGCCCTTGGCTTTTCTCATCCCGTCAAATATTCCGCCCCTGAGGGCGTCGATTTGAAAGTCGACAAAATGACCATCACCGTCAGTGGAATTGACAAACAAAAAGTCGGCCAAGTCGCCGCAGAAATCAGAAGCCTTAAAAAGCCTGAACCTTACAAAGGTAAGGGAATTAAATATGTGGATGAAGTTCTCCTCCGCAAGGCTGGAAAGGCAGGTAAGAAATAATATGAAACCTATTTTTCGTGCAAATCGCACCCGTGCTAAAATTCACGGCACCGCCGAGCGTCCTCGTTTGACCGTCAATATCAGCAACAAACACGTTATTGCTCAACTTATTGACGACGACAAACGTATCACCCTCGCTTACGCCACCACTGTTGGGGCTAAAACTAAAGGCACTAAAACCGAATTGTGCGCCGCTGTCGGCACCGAACTCGGCAAAAAAGCCAAAAAAGCTGGAATTAACAAAGCCGTCTTTGATCGCGGCTCTCGTGCTTACGCTGGTAGGATGTCTGCTCTCGCCGACGCCGCCCGCAAGGAAGGATTGGAGTTCTAATTATGCCTGAAGAAAAAGCAAAAGTCATTAACAAATCTGGCACCCTTAAAATGACCGATTCCGCCGCCAATAAAAAGGTCGCTCGCGACATTTCTGGCCGCCGCATGAACCGCGGAAATCGCCGTGATCGCGTCAAAGCCGATTTAGCTCCAAAAGAGTTTGACGAAACCACAATCCACATCTACCGTGTTTCCCGCACCGTCGCTGGCGGCCGCAGAATGCGCTTCAAGGCTCTCGTCGCTGTCGGTAACCACAAAAACAAGATTGGTATCGGCGTCGCAAAAGGGAACGACGTAACTTCCGCCGTCCAAAAAGCTACCGCCAAAGCAAAAAAGACCATGATTACTTTCAACCTTGACCAAGAAACCATCTGCCACGAGGTAGAAACCAAAGTCACCGGCGCACACGTTCTTATGAAGCCTGCTGCTCCCGGTACTGGTATTATCGCCGGCGGTGTCGTCCGCTCAATCATTGGTCTTACCGGAATTAAAAACCTAATTTCTAAGAGCCTCGGTTCTACCAATAAGGTCAACATCGCTTATGCCGTCATCGAAGGCCTTCGCGACCAAGTCCCTCGCAAAGAATGGACTACGACCGCCCTTAAAGGTGAAAAAACCGAGAAAAAAGCCACTAAAGCCGCTAAAAAGACAGCCGAAACTGCCGAAAAAGCTCCGGCCAAAAAAGCCGCTCCTAAAAAGGCTAAAACCTCTAAGAAAGAGGAGAAATAATCATGAAATATAACGATCTAGTCGTCGAGAAAAACACTCGCCCGAGCCGCAAAGGTCGCGGTATCTCTGCTGGACAGGGAAAAACCGCCGGACGCGGCACGAAGGGACAAAAAGCTCGTACCGGCCATAGAAAAATGCCTGCCGGCTTCATGGGCGGCCAACGCGCAATTATGCAAGCCGTTCCAAAGCTCAAAGGATTTAAATCTATCCATCCTAAAGCTGAGGTTGTCTACACCGACGTTCTTTCCGAGCTTTCCGGCAACGTCGACAACTTTGTTCTTGCCGACAAAAATTTCATTTCTTCCCCCTATGTAAAAGTCAAACTTATTACTCGTGGAGAAATCAAGTCTAAAGTTAATCTCGAAACCCAATTCGCTTCCAAAAGCGCCATCGAGGCCTTGAAAAAAGCCGGCGGTTCTTTCAAAAAGGTTCCCGTCCCGATGCGCGAAAAGAAATCTGAAGAATAAATAAAAGAGATTAAAACATAAAAGAAGCTCACCTGTTTGGGCTTCTTTTTTATGTAATTTCTTCCAGAGCTCTCCGCAGCCTTCCTCTTTCGGTTAT
>JAFWKB010000040.1 GCA_017511405.1 Candidatus Saccharimonadota bacterium | reverse complement strand
GGAGAGTTGGGTTTTTCGGGAGAGGTTCAAAGGGGTCGGAAGGGAGCTTCGGAGCAGAAACTTTTGCGGGGTTTTCACGAGTTGGGGCGGTTGGTTTAGCCGTATTTTCGCGTTTAGGGCTATTTTCGGGCGTTTTTAGCGGTTTTTGGGCTGAACCTTGGTTAGACGGCGCTTCAGATTTATTGTGTTTGTTGCGGCGATTTTTTCGGTTTTGTTTGGATTTTTGATTAGAATTATGGTCGGATTTTTGGTTTGTTTGATTCCCTGTCGAATTAGATTGGACAGGGGGCTTCGCTTGGACGGGTTTAGACGGGGTTTGATTCCCTGTTGAAGTTTCTGGAGGCGTCGGCGGGAGATCGGCGGTTTCGAGGAGTTTTCCGAGATCTTTTAGACCGAGGCGGCCTTCTTTTTCTTCGGCGGTATTTGGGGAGATTTTGAGTTTTTTGAACTCTTCTTGAGGGGTTAATTCACGTTTGAAGTGAAAAACTGGTCTGTTCGGTCTTTGTTCGGTTTTTTGGGAAGCTTTGATGCGGGCGGCTTCGGGCTTGAAGGATTTTGAGGAGGAGATGTCGGCGGATTTGAAGACGAATTTAGGTTCAGTATTTCCCTGTTCGCCGGCGAGACGACCGGAGTCGGAGAGCTCTTTTTTGTATTTTTCGCTTGCTTCGATTGTCTCTTTGATTTCGGCTTCAACTTCGGCGCGAGGGCGGGAATAGAGTTCGCGACTCGACTCGATTATTTCTTCGAGATTGTCGGTCGGAGGAGTTGGAATCGAAAGAGTTGTCGCGGAGAAGGCAGGAACTTTTTCGCCGTTGATAATCATGGAGATGATGAAATTTCTGTTGTTCATTTGGATTAGGTCGTTTTCATCGAAGGTCGGCTCGAATTGTTTAACGAGAACAGGGGCGTCATCGGCGGAAATGCGGAAAGAGATTGTTGTTCCGACGTTACCGAAGACGGCGTCGCGGACGGAGTCGGTCATTTGGGCGGTGTATTGGTTTGCAACGGTTAAGTTTAGACCGTATTTTCTTGCCTCGGAGAGGATGACAGAGAAAGAATCGGTTGCGAAGTTTTGAAACTCGTCAACGTAAAGATAGAAAGGACGGCGATCTTTTATGTCGGGAATGTCGGAGCGGGACATGGCGGCGAGTTGGACCTTGGTGACGAGGAAAGAGCCGAGAATTCCGGCGTTGTCTTCGCCGATTAAACCTTTAGAAAGGTTGACAACGAGGATTTTGCCTTCGTCCATGATTTTTCTGACGTCGAAAGAGGATTTTGGTTGGCCGATGATGTTGCGGATTATTGGGTTTGCGGTGAAAGCGCCGACCTTGTTCAAGACAGGGGCGATACTTTCGGTAACTTGTTTATCGTTCCAAGTGCCGAACTCTTGTTTCCAGAATTGGAGAACGGTAACATCTTTACAATAGGTTAAGGTTTCTTTGCGGAAATCTTTGTCGGTTAACATCCGAGAGATGTCGAGGAGGGTGGTTTCCGGGCGGTCGAGGAGGGCAAGAAGAGTATAGCGGAGGATGTGCTCGAGGCGAGGACCCCAAGAGTCGCCGAACATGCGTTTTAAGACGCCGATAACCTCGGAGGAAACGTTAGGTTTTCTCGCAGGGTCGGAAAGTTCAAGCGGGTTAAAGGCGACGGGGTGGGCGGTGTCGGCAGGGTTGAAATAGACAACGTCTTTGATACGACTTTTAGGAACGAAGCGGAGATTGTCGATTGCGAAATCGCCGTGGGGGTCGATGATACAATAACCTTGATTATAAAAGATGTCGGAAAGGGCGAAGAGCTCGAGGAGGCCGGATTTTCCGGCGCCAGTTTGACCGATGATGTAGACGTGGCGGGAGCGGTCGCGGCGGAGCAGGCCGAATTGGTGGTTGATTCCGCGGAAATTAGTGAGACCGAAAGCAGAAATGTTTTCGTCGTTGGCAGGGTTTCCGGTTATCATCGGAAGTTTAGCGGGCGGTTCGGCGGTTTTAGAATTGGCCCAGACGATGTTCGGGGTTTCTACGCTTGTGTGAGGGAGGTGATAGACGGAGGCGAGCTCGCTAATGTTGAGGATGAAGCCATCGTCGGTGAACTGGCGGAGTTTGTAAGCATCGAGGGCTTCAGGTTCGAACGAAGCACCGAGCATCTTAAAGCCGTTTAAGTTGGTTGAGTTGAACTGTTTAAAAGTTCCGACGAGGGCTTGCATGTTGAGTTTTGCGTTGATTTCATCGCTGCCGAGGTAAGCAAGGCGAATTTTGACCTGGTAGCCGAGTTTAGTGGCTTTTTCTTCAGCTTTAGCAATCCGAGTTTTATCACGTTCGCTGATTTCTGGGCCACTTGTTTCGGACTTAGTGCCGCCCGTTGGAGGAGTCCAGAGAGCGCTGAGGATTTCTAGGATGTATTGCATGTCAAAACCAAAAAGACCAAAGCTTGAGTGGCCAGTTTTGACTTTGTCGATCCATCGGTCGGTTGTGCTTTTGTGCCAATCATCGGCGATTGGGCGGGTTAAGATTTGAATCCAGAGCTCTTCGCCGAGGTCGGTGTCGAGTTTGGCGAGAGTACCGGTGATTCCGGCAAGAGGGTCAACCTCGAAGGTGTCGAAAGTTTTAATCGGGAGGGCGTCATCTTCGGTTAAAGTAAGCTCGGAGGAGTAAATCACGGAATGTTTGCGGCGGTTATCGACATAGTCGTCGTCGCATTTGTAGATTTGGACGGTCGGATATTGAGAATAGATTTGGCCTTCGACGAAAGATTGGAGAATTTTTGGGACCCAGACATAGAAGCGGATTTGTCCACCGGAAGAGACAATTTCGAAGGAAAGATGTTCTTGGACACCGCCGGAATTTCTAAGTTCGTTTTTGTCGCGCAAGATTCCGTGGAGAGAAGCGAAAAGTTGTTCCGCGGCAAGCTCTTTTTTGTCGTTCGTACGAGGGATTTCGAGCATCAAGAGGACGGAGTCGACGTTTAGAACTTTTAGACGGTTAGCCTGTTTGTAATTTCGATAAGTAAGAAAAGCGAAAAGGCCGACAAGCGGAATCCAGACAATTGGGGTTAAAATAAAGTGAATAATTTGCGCAAACATTAAGACAATTTTAGCATATTTTTATGGAAATGTCGAAAGATTATGCTTAGTTATTGTCGAGGTTTAGGGTGTAGGAATTTTTCTCAATACGTTTGAAAAGCTTTTTGTTTTGGAGATTGAGGAGGATAGTGGTTTCTTTGACTTTGCGAGATTTTAAGACTTCGGCGACTATTTCTTCGCGAGAAAGAGGGTGGTCGGAAGATTTAAGAATGCTCGTGATGATGTCAGAGACAGTTCCCTTTTTATAGCCCCAAGAATCAAGAGCGTAGATTCCGCGGCCGATGAGGACGAAGCGAGGATCTTTGATAAGCTCGTTGTGGATTGCTTGAGTGGTGACGTCTTTGCGTTTGAAATTTGAGTCGGCAATTGCAAGAGCGATGTCGTTGAAATGCATCGGTTCTTTTTTAGCCTCGAGGATGACGTAGATTTTGTCGCGGATATTTTTAGGGTTGACGGTTGGCCATTTGGCGAGTCCCCAAAGGTCGTTCAAAGTCGCAAGGAGTTTAGAAACAGAAGCGACAGCGGAGATTTGGGAAGGGTGTTCATAGGAAAGTTTTTCGTCGAGCTCAGAAAGGGACAAAGGTTTCTTGTTGGCTTTTATTAAGGCAACGATTTCGTCGACCTTGGCGCGGATTTGTTTTTCGTCGCCAACATCGGCAATCGCGATAGCTCCGTGATAGCGGTCGTTTTCGGAGACGATAGTAAGAGCAGGAGAGATGTCACCAAGGAATGCAAGGCCGGCTCTTTCGGAATTTGTGGAGGAACGACCATAGATTTTGTCAGCAAGAGTGGAGATTTTGGCGACGCGACCGATTTCGGCGAGATTGCGAATGATGATTTTCTCGGCAGGAGCAAGCTCGGAGATTTTGCCTTCTTTGGCGGCAACACGGAGACGAATCAAGATGACTTTTTCGAGTTGGCGAACGCGCTCGCGAGTAACGGATAAAGTTTCGCCGATTTGCTCGAGAGTTTCTTTCGAACCGTTAAGGCCGAAGCGTTTTTCGATGATTTGTCGTTCACGGTCTTGTTCGATTATTTTCAAACTGCCGGCGATAGCGTGAGCAATTTGTTCCCCATTTTGTTCCATTTAGTTTTCCTTATACCACTCCGCGGTTATTAAATTTATTGTAATAATATCATAAAATTGTAATAATGTCAACTGGAAAAGTCGGATGATTTTGCAGGCTCGAAAGTGCGATTTATAATATTTTTCCCTGGGATTTATTGTATCACAAATTTTACAATTTGTGCAAGAAAGTTGTGATTATGTTTACTTTTTTGTAGTTTTCTTGCTTGCTTTTTTGGTTGTGGTTTTCTTGGTAGAAGATTTCTTGGTTGGAGATTTTTTGGCGGGCGTTTTAGTAGACTTTTTTGCAGTGCGTTTTTTAAGGGCGTCTGAACCAGGGAGGGCTCTTGTCCCGAATTTTTCCATCAACATTTCTTCGGCTTTTTTCTTGGTGATTTTTTTCGCATCAATGTCTTTTGGAACTTTAAGATTGTTACGGCGGCCGAGTCCTTTGATATAAGGACCATAAGCGCCGTTAATAATCATGATGCCGTTTCCAAAATCTTTAATTACGCTCTTTAATTTTTCTTTATAAAGGTTTTCGGCGGTCGAGAAGGAAACTTTGTAAGGATCTTCTTTGCCGAGAGAAATATTATATTTTCCGGCTTTTAAATAAGGGCCGAAGGGGCCGGCGGCGGCGATGAGTTCGGTGCCGTCTTCGGCTTTGCCGAGAGAACGCGGGAGAGAGGGGAGAGAAAGTTGCTTCAAAGCTTCTTCTAGGGTCACTTCTTTGACGGTCTTCCCTTTTGGAAGCGGAGCAAAGCGAGGTTTTTCGCCAGATTCTTTTTCATTTTCGCCGAGTTGGATGAACCCGCCGTTTTTACCGATTTTGGCGTAGATTTTTTTGCCGGTTTTTGGGTCGGTCCCGAGTTCGGTCGCAGAATTATAACGTTCGAGGAAAGAAGAATGATCGATAAGTTCGGAAAAAGGAGTATAAAAATCACGAAGCATTTTCACGCGTTCGAGTTTTTTCTCGGCGATTAAGTCGAGTTTTTGTTCAACATCGGCAGTAAAACCATAGTCGACGATTTGGTCGAAATTATCGGTTAGAAAATCAGAAACGAGTTCGCCAACAGGAGTGGGGATTAATTTCCCTTTTGTTGCGCCGGTTTTTTCTGAGACGAGTTTTTTAGAGATGGAACTCCCAGAGAGGGTAATTTCGATAACGTCGCGTTTTTGGCCTTCGCTTTCGCCTTTTTTGACATAGCCGCGAGATTGGATGGCGGTCATGATGGAAGCGTAAGTCGACGGGCGACCGATTCCGAGTTCTTCAAGTTTTTTAACAAGAGAACCTTCGGTGTAGCGAGCGGGTGGTTTGGAGAAAGTTTGACGAGCGACAATTTCGGTTGCGCGGACTTTGTCGCCAATTTCTAAGTTTGGGAGTTCAAGGTCTTTGGATTTTCCATAGACCTTAAGGAAACCGTCGAAGATGACGATTTCTCCACGAGCGATAAAAACGCTTTTTGGGGCAGAATCGGGAGTAAGGAAGATGACGGTTTTGGCGACGCGGGCGTTGGCCATCTGGGTCGCGAGGGTACGGGTGCGGATTAAATGATAAAGTTTTCTTTCAAAATCGTTGCTTCCGGCGGTTTCGACTTCGATATGGGTCGGACGGATGGCTTCGTGGGCTTCTTGAGCGCCGGCGGATTTGGTTTTAAAATGGCGGGTGCGGAGATATTGCTCGCCGAAAGTATTCTTTATAAAGTTTGCAATTGAGGCGAGGGCTTGAGAAGAGAGATTGAGAGAGTCGGTACGGTGATAGGTAATGTGGCCGGCTTGGTAAAGGCCTTGGGCGGCGCGCATTGTGGTCGAAGAGCTAAAACCGAGGCGGGC